>PLEB01000087.1 GCA_003136915.1 Chitinophagaceae bacterium | reverse complement strand
TCAACGACGCTCGATCCATATCAATATGATAATTTTGGTTACCGTATTGATAAATATACCTGGCAGGGGGGAAAGGGATTTAACATCGGCCATCTCACCGGCGGTACTATTGCAATCACTACCTCGTTCAAAAGCAAACCTAAAGATGAAAAGAAAGCGGAGGAAGAAAAAAAAGGCGAAGACAGCCAGTTGCCTATGACCCTCGAGGAACAGCAGGCGGAGCTTAACTATATCAACAGCCATCCTGCAGAATTCGTGGATTTTAACGTGTCCTGGTCGGCGAATATTTCCTATTCCCTTAATTTCACCCGGGTATTAAAAACTGACTTCACGGGTTATACGACCAACCTGGCTTCATCGCTGACCCTGAACGGTGATTTCAATCTTACGGAGAAATGGAAAATGGGATTCAATACCTATTACGACGTTAAGAACCTGAAGGTGCAATCTCTCACTGGTTTCCTGTCGAGGGACATGCATTGCTGGCAGCTTTCAATCAACGTTACACCGGTTGGTATTTACCGTTCTTTCAGTGTAACTATAAACCCAAAGTCAAGTATTCTCCGGGATCTGCGCATCAACCGGAACCGGACATTCGATTAGGTTGATGACTGAGGATGTAATTCTTCATGATCTCATGAACGCGCAACTTAAGTTGTTCAACAGTTTCCTCTGGTAAAGCGGTTATCTCGGGCAAAAAATCCAGGTATAGCCTGACCGGAAGAAGAAAAAATCCTTTTGTTGGCGGATTTGCCCTCCGGCTGTTGAAAATGACCATGGGAATAATGGATTTGCCGCTGCTGAGGGCGAGCCGGAAAGCGCCATCATGAAAAGATTTCAAAGGTTCGTCGGTGGTATTGCGCGTACCTTCAGGATAGATGCACATGTGGAGGCCCATATCCAGCACTTCTCTCATTTTTACAAAACTATCCCGCCTGCTTTTTTCATTTTCCCGGTCAACCAGGATGCTTCCGGTTTGATAGATCAGCCCGAATACCGGAATTTTTGCCATCTCGGCTTTTGCAATCGTCTTATTCCCCCCGGGAATCCCCGGTGAGGAAACAGGAACATCAATCAGTGCATTGTGGTTGGACACCACAATATAGGTTTGGCCCTTCCGAAAGTATTCCCGCCCTCTGATCCTGAGCGGGCAGCCTACAATAGTAAGATAGATCCCCATCCATACCCTCGAATAACGGATAAAGCGGAACGTCTTTTTCGGATCCCGACTAAAATAGGAGAAAGCGAAAAAGGGGATCAGGAATAGGATCATGGTTACAACAAATGCAATCGCCCCCCAGACTGCCCAAACCCGGCCGAAAATATCTTTAATGGATCTCATCATTTTTTGAAACTGGGTTTCGCGAATTATAGTTGCCAGTCCACCGGATCAATCCCATTTTTCATCAAATATTCATTGGTCTTTGAAAAATGCCGGCATCCAAAAAAACCCTTGTCCGCCGAGTAAGGAGAAGGATGGGCAGCTTTCAGCACCAGGTGTTTTGTTTCATCAATCAATACTTGTTTTTCCTGGGCGAATTTGCCCCAAAGCAAAAACACAATATTTTTCTTCAGGTCAGAAATTCTATGGATGACCATATCGGTAAATTCACCCCAGCCCTGTTGCGAATGACTCATGGGCGCCCTGGCCAGAACCGTGAGGTAAGCGTTAAGCAGCAAAACACCCTGCGTTGTCCAGGGGCTGAGATTTCCGGTATGCGGAAGGGCAAGCCCGGTGTCTGTTTTAAGTTCTTTAAAAATATTCTGAAGCGATGGCGGGGGAGGGATTCCGTCCGGAACGGAAAAGCTCAATCCATGAGCCTGTCCCGGTCCGTGATAAGGATCCTGGCCCAGGAGCACAACCTTTACATGATCAAAGGGCGTTTTATTAAAAGCATTAAAAATCAGACTTCCGGGCGGATAAATGATCTTTCCTGCATTTTTTTCTGATTTGAGAAAATGGACGATCTGTAAGAAATAAGGTTTTGAAAATTCGGGATCCAACACTTTCTTCCAGCCCGGCTCAATTTGAACATTCATACGGAATTGCTGATAAGTAACAAATGTATAATCATCTTTTACACAAAATCAATTAATCATATGCCCTAATTTTGTGCTGGTTAACTTAAATACTAAAAATCACGGGATATGAAATACAGAAACCTGGGAAAAACGGGACAAAAGCTTTCCGCCATCGGACTCGGCTGCATGGGTATGAGCTTTGCCTACGGGCCAAGAGACGATAACGAATCCATTGCTACTCTGAACCGGTCACTCGAACTGGGAATTAATTTCTGGGATACGGCGGACATGTATGGCTTCGGACATAATGAGGAGCTTATTTCGAAAGTATTGGTACCGAACCGAAACAAAATCTTCGTGGCGACCAAATTTGGATTTCGCCAAAAAACCGGAACATCGGGCCTCGCAGGAATGCCGGGAACTTATGTTGATGGTTCACCCACTTACCTAAAGGAAGCTGTGGAGAAGAGCCTGAAGCGTCTGAAAATCGAAACCATTGATCTGTATTATGCGCACCGGGTCGACCAACAGGTTCCGGTTGAGGAAACCATTGGCGCAATGGCTGAACTGGTGAAACAAGGCAAAGTAAAATACCTGGGTCTCTCTGAAGCATCGGCATCTTCTATCCGGAGGGCCCACGCAGTTCATCCCATTGCTGCCTTACAAAGTGAATATTCCGTGATGACCAGGGATGTGGAAGGTCAAATCATGAACACCATCAGGGAATTGGGGATTACGCTGGTTCCGTATTCTCCGCTTGCCAGGGGATTGATCACGGCAACTGTTCCCGGAAAGGATAACCTGCCTGAAGATGATTTCAGGAGAACGCTTCCGCGATTCGACCAGGATCACTGGAAGAACAATCAAAAGCTGGTAAGTGAATTTTCTGAAATTGCAAAGGACCTGGGTTGTACGCCGGCACAGCTCGCGCTTGGCTGGGTATTGGCTCAGGGAGAAGACCTGATCCCGATCCCGGGCACCAAAAAAAGAAAATACCTGGAAGAAAATGCAGCCGCGGTGGATATCAGGTTAAGCGAAGCGGTTTTAAACAAACTTGATTTGCTGATCAACAAATATCCTGATATTGGAGACCGGTATAGTAAAGGGGCGATGCAACTCGTGAATAAATAAAATATAAAGCATTATGCCAACGCAAAATATTGAACTGAGATCGGGGTTCCGTTTGCAAAACAGTTCTGGGGGGATTGGCACGGAAACCTGGTTGACCGGTTTGGGGTGCGCTGGATGCTGAATTGCGGCAAGCCCTGAATCTCTCTCTAAAATCAATTTATGTATAGGCCATTTTGGTGTCGGGCCCGGAGCAGATCTTCCCTTGTATCCGGTTCCTTCCCCCATCGTTGGCCTGGGCCTTTGGGAATCGCTGCTGCTAACGGCGGTAGCGGAAGGAGCCATCTGTTTTCCTCGCATTTTGGATAGATAAGAACAGGATTGCGTAAGTATTGCCCATCCGTGGAATATAATGCCCGGAATTGAGCAGAACTTCCCCTACGTCATTCACTGCACAACAACGCTGGTAGAAAATTCTGCACAGAATTTTTTCAGTTCAGGCTTTGAATTCCAGATTGCAGAATTCCTGGCACAGAATTTTAAACTATTCATTATTGCATTATTTAAAAAATAAATGAATGACCATGGAAACAAAATCTGCTAGAAAAACAAGCGTGCCTAGGTTAACATCTTCCACCGGAGTGGCTGCTGGCGATTCCAGGCTGGAAGAATTTTTTATTGATGAGTTGAAAGATATCTACTGGGCAGAGAAGCATATTGTCCAGACACTTCCCAAAATGAAAAAAGCAGCAGGTGCAGAAGAATTAAAAAATGCATTTGAAGAACATCTGGCAGCCACAAAAAAGCATGTAACCCGGGTTGAAAAGGCATTTGAATTGATGGGTGAAAAAGCAAGTGCTAAAAAATGTGAGGCCATGGAAGGCATCATCAAGGAAGGAACCACGATTGTAGATGATACTGAAGAAGGGACTGCGACTCGGGATGTAGGTTTGGTGCTTGCCGCACAAAAAGTAGAACACTACGAAATTGCCACGTACGGCGGGTTGATCCAGCTGGCTAAAACCCTGGGTCACGAAGACGTTGGCAACCTGTTGTACCAGACACTGGAAGAGGAAAAACAGGCCGATGAACTATTGACGAGAATTGCTGAAAATCATATTAATTATGATGCTGCACGGGAAGTGGAAGATTGATTTCAATTTTTTTACATTAACCCCGCCTTAGCCGGGGTTTTTTCTTGATATTCATGGAACGGATTCTGCAAAGACGTTACTTTGGCTTATAAAATTGCAGGATGAAAGGAACCCGGATTGCCTTTTTAATCATTGCCGTATTATTTAAAGTTGCTTTGTATGGTCAGCAAGCTGATGTTATCCTTCATCCCGGCGATGCCAGGTATATTATAAATAAAAATATCTATGGTCATTTTGCGGAGCACCTGGGCCACGGTATTTATGGCGGCATCTATGTCGGGGATACCAATAAACTGATCCCGAATTCGGAAGGCGTGCGCAATGATATCATTGCCGCACTGAAAAAACTCAAGGTCCCGGTTTTACGGTGGCCCGGAGGTTGTTTTGCGGATACCTATCATTGGAAAGACGGTGTTGGACC
>PLEB01000118.1 GCA_003136915.1 Chitinophagaceae bacterium | reverse complement strand
GCAGTTGAAAAAGCTCAATGTGTTGGGATCGGTGCTTTATATTGCCGCCCACCCGGATGATGAGAATACGCGCCTTCTTGCCTGGCTATCCAAGGAAAAACTTTACCGGACGGCTTATCTTTCGCTGACACGTGGAGACGGTGGACAAAACCTGATCGGAGACGAGCAGGGTGCCGAACTCGGATTAATCAGAACCCAGGAACTGCTTGCTGCGCGGCGCATAGACGGAGCCGAACAATTTTTTTCCCGCGCATTTGATTTCGGATTTTCAAAGACCACGGAAGAGTCCCTGAGATTATGGAACGAACAAAAAATATTGAGCGATGTGGTCTGGGTAATACGCAAGTTTCAACCCGATATAATCATCACGCGCTTTCCGGAAGATAAGCGGGCGGGCCACGGACAGCATTCCGCTTCTTCTGTACTTGCCCATCTTGCATTTGCCGCGGCCGCAGATCCTAAACAATTTCCTGAACAATTCAAATACGGCGTTCGTCCCTGGAAGGCAACCCGCCTTTTTTGGAACAATTATAATTTCGGAAATGTCAACACTACTCGCGAAGATCAGCTGAAAATAGAAGTGGGGGGTTTTAATCCTATGGTTGGAAAAAGTTATGGTGAATTGGCTGCGGAAAGTCGCAGTCAGCATCGTAGCCAGGGTTTCGGCATTGCCCGTTCCTATGGAAATTCACTGGAATATTTCTCACTCACGGAAGGAGAGAAGGCGGATGCAAGTCTGATGGAAAATATTGACTGCTCCTGGAAACGTGTTTCCGGAGGATCAGCAATAGAGACACTCATCGATAAAATGATAAAGGATTATGATCCTTCCGACCCCGCTAAATCCCTGCCGGGCCTGGTATCTGTTTATCAGCACATTTCCGGATTGCCGGAAGGTTATTGGAAAACAAAGAAGCTGGCAGAAACGCAGAGGCTGATTGAAGTCTGCAGTGGCCTCTGGCTGGAAGCTTCAACGCACCAGCCTTACGGAATAAAAGATCAGCAGGTATCGGTGGAACTCCGGATTGTAAATCGCTCGCCTTTGCCCATGAGCCTGAGCGGCGCATCCGTGAACAAAACGGATACGGGCTGGAAACAAAACCTGGCGCCGATGGAGAACTATTCCATTTCACTGGCTGTTTCCTTAGCTGGCTTACCTATAAGCCAGCCTTACTGGCTCAAAGAACCGATGTCAACCGGCTCCTATAACGTAGATGATCAAACGCAGATCGGGCAGCCACAAAATGAACCAGCTCTGGAGGCCAGCTTCCGGATAGAACTCCTGGGCCAGTCATTCCTGATAAGGAAACCAGTACTGTATGACCGGACCGAACCGGCGAGGGGAGAGACGTTTGAACCCTTCGTGATCACTCCGGAAATGACTGCATCCTGCAGTCCGGAAATCCTACTTTTCAGCGGGAAAACTGCAAAAAGCCTCACCGTGAGCAGCCAGGACAAAGCCAGTGCCGGACCTCCTGTTGTCCTTACCGGTTCACCTTATTTTGAAATCATTAATGATGTGTCATCCAACAATACGGCTTATACTTTTCGCATCACACCCAGCGATGGAAATCTAAAACCTGCATGGACCTGGGCAACCCAAATATCCAATGGGAAACCGGATACCCTGTTACAACGCCGGACCATTTCTTACCCTCATATTCCGAGGATAGATTATTTTAAACCGGTAAGTGCCGAGCTGGTTTCCATTGATCTCAAAATTAAAGGTTCCAATATCGGATATATTGAAGGGGCAGGAGACAAAGTGCCGGATGCACTAAGGGAAATGGGTTATACGGTTTCGATGCTGAATGAAAATAATATATCATCATCCAACCTCCATCATTTTGATGCCATTATTGCCGGCGTGAGAGCATATGATGTGCATGACTGGCTTTTTGGAAAGTACGATGTGCTCATGGAATATGTAAAGAATGGAGGCAACCTGATCGTGCAATACAACCGGAGTAATTCAGACAATGCCAAGACGCGCATTGGTCCTTTTCCCTTCACTATTTCCAATGGCAGGGTAACGGAAGAAAACGCAGCAGTGCAATTCATTCATCCGGAAAATCCTATCCTTCATTATCCCAACCAGATCACGCAAAAGGATTTCGACGGATGGATCCAGGAGCGGGGGATATATTTTGCAGCACATGCCGATCCGCAATACCAGGAAATCTTTTCCATGCACGATACCGGAGAGGAAGATCAGCAGGGAAGCCTGATTACTTCAGCATACGGGAAAGGAAATTTTACGTATACAGGATTGGTATTTTTCAGGGAATTGCCTGCTGGCGTACCAGGAGCATATCGTTTACTTGCAAACCTCATTGCACAGAACCAAAACAAGGATAAATAACTGCATGTTCAGAAGAAGGGAAATTGCATTTGTAATAGCGATCGTTACCGGATTGTTGCTTGGACGGCTTATCAAGAAGGTTACGATCGGTATGATCATCGGATTATTACTGGGTTTGATCGCCGCCATGCTGATGGCCAGCCGTGGCAATACAAAAAAATAATATGGAACCAACACCGGAAGAACGCCCGCCAATATTTAAGTCCTGGAAAACCTGGTATGCGCTTGTGATTGGATTTCTGTTTTTCCTGATTGCCTGTTTCTATCTTTTTACTAAACATTTTTCATGAGTTCCCCCGACTGGATCGTCCTGATCGTTACGCTGGTCGGGATCATCATCTACGGATTGTACAAAAGCCGGGCGGAGAGGAACCTGGAGAGTTATTTCCTGTGCAACCGGACCGCTCCATGGCCGCTGATCCTGCTCGGCATCATGGGAACCCAGGCCAGTGCGGTGACATTTCTGTCTGCACCAGGTCAGGCCTACACCGATGGAATGCGTTTCGTGCAGTATTATTTCGGATTGCCGCTGGCCATGGTGGTGTTAAGCGTTACGTTCGTTCCCGTTTTTCACAAGCTGAAACTGTTTACCGCTTATGAGTTCCTGGAAAAAAGATTTGACGGGAAAACGCGCACATTTACTTCATTGCTCTTCTTATTGCAAAGGGGCTTGTCAACCGGCATCAGCATTTCCGCGCCATCCATTATTCTTTCTTCCCTGCTTGGATGGAATATACTCTGGACGAACATCTTGATGGGGGGACTCCTCATAATTTATACTGTGACCGGCGTAGCCAAAGCCGTGGCGTATACACAGCAACTGCAATTCATTATCATATTTGCCGGCATGCTGATGGCCGGATACATGGTGGTTCATCTCCTGCCGGAGCATGTTGGCTTATCGGATGCCTTGCATATTAGCGGCAAAGCAGGTAAGCTGAATGTGATTACCTCGGGCAGGGATGAAAAAGGATTTAGATGGAGTGACAGGTATAATATCTGGAGCGGCATGATCGGCGGATTCTTTCTTGCGCTTTCTTATTTCGGTACGGATCAGAGCCAGGTTGGCCGTTATCTTACTGCCAGTTCCACGCGCGAAAGCAAGATTGGGCTCCTGTTGAATGGACTGGTGAAAGTGCCGATGCAATTTGCGATCCTGTTGCTGGGCACGCTTGTATTTTCCTATTATCAGTTTGCAAAAGAGCCTTTGTTCTTTAATCAGACCCAGCTGGATCTGCTGGCAAAAACCAAATATGCCGATTCATTAAAAATTGTGTTGAAGGAATACAATCATCTGCAGGATCAAAAAATTGCGCAGATGAATCCTGTAGGAGGAGTACAGGTTGAAAACCAGATGCAGGAAGGATTGGTGATGCAGAAGGCGCAGCAGGAGCAGGTCAGGCTGCGGACCACGATCTAGCGATGGCTGGACGATAAATCAGTCAACGGTGATAGCAATGATACAAACTATATTTTCCTCAGGTTTGTGCTTGACAATTTGCCCAGGGGCCTGATCGGATTGCTGATTGC
>PLEB01000184.1 GCA_003136915.1 Chitinophagaceae bacterium | reverse complement strand
GTAAAGTTCACTGATTCCACCGCCTTCCTGCTTTACCTGTCTGCCCAGTTTTTTATTGAGGATATCCAGATTATATACGTCACCTTTTTTAATACCAAGGATCAATGAGAGCAGGGAATCCGAGTATTTGGTATTGCCCTTCCACACCACACTACCGAAATAATATTTATGCCCCTCATCAATCTTGATGCCTATGTTTAATTGGTTTTTACTGTTGTAATAAGTGGTGTCTGAAACGATTGTAGCATCGCGGTATCCCATTGAATTATAATAATCAAGTAATTTATCTTTATCGTCTGCGTATTTTTTCTCATTGAATTTTGCCGAGCTGAAAAGTTTGAAACGGAAATACGGATCCAGGAATTCCTTTGACCGGGTAAATGAAAGAAAGCCCCAACCGTAAATGTATTGTTTCAGCGTCATCGGTTTGTTGATGCCATAAGAACTGGAATCTTTCGCTGGGAAAAGGGTAAGCCTGGTAACTTCTTTCGTATCCTTCAATTGTTTTTTCAGCCTTGGTGATGAAACGGCCTCATTGCCATAAAAGCTGATCTGGTTGATCCGTATTTTCGATCCTTTATCGATGTTGAATGTCAGCGTTTCGGAATTGGGTGTTTTCGGATCAACGGTTTCTGAGATCTGAACCTGAATTCCCTGGAACCCTTTATCGGCATAATACTTCTTGATGTTTTCGTCGGCGGTCTGCTTCATGTTTTCCGTTATCACACGGCCCTTGATCAGTCCTGTTTTTATTTTCAAATCATCCGACTCTGATTTGCTTGCATTTTTAAATACAAAATTCGTGAGCCGCGGCCTTTCAGTCACGTTAATCTCGACATAGATATCGTTGCCCGAAACCTTGGTGAAAAAAATAGCGACATTGGAAAAAAGATTCTGATTCCAGAGTTTGGTAATAGCCTTGCTGAAATTATCCCCCCCGGGAATCATGATTTTATCGCCGATGGTTAAGCCGGAAACAGAGATCAGTAATGATTGATCCAGATATTTACTGCCGGTAATTTTTATGCCCGCGAGTGTATATTCTTTCGGTGTTTTTGCATTTTCCAGGGCCAGTAGTTCAGGATCAACGGAAACCGGATGCGTGGTATCCGAAACCTGCCCCCTGACAACCGAAATCTTCATTAAGCAGAAAGTAAGCAAAAAAACACCAGTCAAAAATCTTCGTTGCATCCGGGTGGGTTTTTTAGAGCGGCAAATTAAGGGGATTAATTAAAAGTGTTTGTTAAAATAGAGGCTGCATCAGCGATGCAGCAGATTTATTCTCAGGCATTTCCGCGATTCCCGGCCTTCCCGGAACTGAGTTGCTCGCTGGTCTTTCCAAACCGCCTTTCGCGGCTCTGAAAATCGAGAATGGCCTCATAAAGGTTTTCCTTCCGGAAATCGGGCCATAAAACGGGAGTAAAGAATAATTCAGCATAAGCCAGTTGGTATAAAAGAAAATTACTGATCCGGCGCTCTCCGCTGGTCCTGATCATCAGTTCAGGGTCCGGATAGTTCCGTGTACAGAGGTATTGTTCAAATGATTCCTGCGTAATGGTTTCCGGATCAAGTTTCCCTGCTTTCACATCCCGGCCCAGGTTTTTCGCTGCTTCGCCCATCTCCCAACGGCTACTGTAACTCAGTGCCATGATAAGGTTAAGTCCTGAGTTTTTTGATGTTTCCAGAATCGCTTCTTCGAGGGCGGCGAGGGTATCATCCGGCAGCATGCTGATATTTCCAATCGCGTGAAGCCGGATATTATTCTTATTGAGTGTAGGCACTTCCTTGCGGATGGTTTGTACAAGCAATTCCATCAATCCGCTTACTTCACCTGCTGGCCTGTCCCAGTTTTCGGTGGAAAAAGCATAAAGGCTTAAATATCCGACTCCCAATTCGGCACAACCCTCCACCACGTCGCGCACACTTTCCACGCCATGGTAATGCCCAAACAGCCTGTCCTGACCCTGTACTTTGGCCCATCTGCCATTACCGTCCATGATAATGGCAATATGATTGGGCAAACTTGCCGGATCTATCATGCTTTTCAAAGACTCCATGCCCCTTTTTGAAGGGCACGAAGGTATACAATTTCTGCGATTAGAAGCTGAGTCAAATTAGTTCAGGATCAGGTTGTTATTTGGCTGTTGGACAGCGGTAGGAGCTAATGTTGAAGGAAAACATGATTTCTGCGAAAATATAACTGTCATTCTGATTGGAATATCCTCTTTGCTTTCCGGCAGTGCCAATCGGTGTTTCGCCGGTTTCATTGGAACGGTCCTGCAAAATAGCCGCAATGGAAGGATCACCGTTGGGCAGCGTGGGAAAATCACTAATACCTGCATAGGTTTTACTAACATCATCTAGGTAGTCGGTGGTGGTAAACCGGTAAACAATTTCAAACCCGATATTCATTTTTGGATTGATATTGTATTTGTAACCAACACCCAGTGGAATATAAGCCGCTATATTGCTGTAGGGTTTACGGTTGGGATAAGCAGCCGTTCCCTGGCCTTCTGTGCCCAATTCCCGGAGGTAGATTTTCTGGCCCTGATAGTAGGCATAAGGATCAAAACTGAATATACCGACACCCAGGGTGAGGTAGGGTGTTGAACGGTGGTATCCATTGCCCGGTATGAATTTAAAAAAGTTGAAATCGCCCTGAATGCCCAGTTCCCAAATATTGCTGTTAAAACTAAGGTTCCGCCGGAGGTCAAATGCATTTTGGGTATTATAAATATCGGAGTAGCCGACCTGCGCAAAATGACCTGCGACCCGGATGGCCACATATTCATTGAATTGCTTTCTGAAAAATAAACCGATTGCCGGTTTAGGCCTGTTAATATGGTAGTCCGGGTTCAGGTCGCCGAAATAGTGGGCGGCGCCAAGGGAAATTCCAAATTCCCCTTCATGAACCAGGCTTCTGTCTTCCGGATCATACCTCTCCTGTGCGCAGGTATGAAGAATAAAACAAAAAAGGCCCAATCCGCTCATTAATAGTTGCTTCATAACCGCAAAATACTTCATACCCGCAAAATAATTGATTATCCCTTGCCTAATCAGATATTCTTATGCCTGGCATAACGAATACAGCATTTTTTTCTTATAAGTGAAATGTTAATTCCGGCGATCCAGCCCCCATGAAAGTTTATTACGAAGGGTTTGTAAAAAATTATTCTCGTTCAGGCGTACCAGGGATATATTAAAGGTTTCCCTCCTCACGGCCAGCTGCACATTTTTATCCACAATCTCTTTGCGGGAATCCAGGGCGCAGATAAAATTCTCCGCCCTCCCTTCCACCTCGAAGGAAATAATATTATCGTCCGGAACAATGATGGGGCGCACATTGAGATTATGCGGCGCCACGGGATTGATCACAAAACTGCCTGATTCCGGAAACACTATTGGACCACCGCAACTCAGGGAATAGCCGGTAGATCCGGTTGGCGTGGAAACGATCAGCCCATCGGCCCAATAGGTATTCAGAAACTCACCGTTCAGGTAAGTATGGATTCTGATCATGGGTGAGGTGTCGGTCTTGTGGATGGCAAACTCATTTAAACCGTAAGGCACTTCATCAAACAGTGGTTTGTTCGCGTCCAAATGGATCAGGGATCTTTTATCCGTGACATAGGTTCTGTTAACCAGGGCCTTTACCGCCATTACCATGTCCCCTTTCCCGATGCTTGCCAAAAATCCCAAACGCCCGAAATTAATGCCGATCACCGGAATATTTTTATCCCGGACAAAGGCAATCGTATCCAGCAGGGTGCCGTCTCCTCCGAGGCTGATCAGAAAATCGACAGAATCATCAAGCTGACCGGAATCCCTGAAGAACAATATGTTTTCAGGAAAACGGAAAACCGTAGAGATCTGGTCATAAAAAGGTTTGTAGATCATGGACTGNNTTAATTTTTAATTTTTAATTTTTTTAAAAATCATTTCTAATATGAAAAAATACTCCTTTTTCTCCCAACTGATTCATGCTGAATTCTGCCCGGAAAACAAAATCATAAAACGTAACCACATCAATGCCCACACCGCCTGTATAAAGCGGACTGTTTACCATAGAATTTAAATTAAAATATTTGTCATAAACATAGCCTACGTCAACGTATGCTTTTGCATAGATATGGAACGGAATGTGGTCGTGCGCAGTGCCCCTCATGAACGGAACATCGAAATGGGTCAGCTCGCGGAGTACGGTGTTGCGGGCCATGACGCAAGCTACTCCATCCACCACATATCTTTCCAGCCCACGCATATAATAATCATTATAGCCCAATAATTGCTGGTTATAAAAGGGTTGTTTAAAGGGAACCCGAATAAGCCCGAAATCTTCGGAAACAAAATACATTTTTGGTGCAAAGGAAAAAGCTTCGCTGGTCTTGGTATTAAGCTGCCACATATTCATATCTGCAGTTATTCCGCGTTTGAGTAAACCGCCCTCAAAATAAAATCCTCTGGTGGGATAAGGAACATAATCAATATTATTATAACGGATCAGATAAGAAAGCTCGGGGTAAAAAATATTGCGGCGGTTATTGAGAAAATAATAAGGGTTATATACCAGCACGGCGCTGTCGATTTTTACATTATTAAAGCTCAATCTCAAAAAGTGGCGTGTACGGAGACCAGGACGATAATAATACCTAAGCGAAAAATTCATTTGCTCCTGCATAAATTTTCCTGCATATAGCAGACTATCGCTGTTTACAAACACTTGCTTATTCTGATAAGTGGCCAGATCCAGCTCTTCTTGTTCCCCATAAAGAAAGCCACCGCCGAATCCATGTTTCAACTCCTTACCCGTGTTCGGTCTATCATAAGCTAATTCCACTTCTTTCATGTAGCCGGTGATCAGCCACACTCTTAAAAAATCATTCCGCCCTGTAAAATTATATTGAGAATATTTTAGCCCGTAGTCGAACCGCTTTAAACTGTAATGCTCCTCCGCCCAGGCAGTGAAGTTCCGGTCAACCGGACGCACATACGGCAGGGGAAAAATATACCAGCGCTCTTTTACGTCTATCCGGATATCAATGGTATAGCCCCTGAATTCTTTCAGTGATACCTCTACTTCATTAAAGAGCCGCGTGTTGATGAGGCGTTCACGGATTTTGCCAAATGATTCGGTAATTTCTTCCAGTGTGAGAGAATCGCCTGCCTTAAACGGTAATTCCCTTTCAATGACGTATCCGCGGGTTATGCGGTTACCGTTGATAGTTGTCTTTCCTATTTCAAAAAGATGGGTTGGTGCCGGAACCGGAACGCTGTCCCTTGCATAAACAACGGGGTGCTTTTCCGAAAGGACGGTCATTGCCCTTCCATGAAAAAATGCGAACAAGGCAAAGATCAGCGCAAGAGATTTGTCCGATTTTCGGATCATAGTATTAGTCCCGGTCTTTACATGGATAACATGAGCTATGGATTAAATGCTCAGGTAATTCATCAGATGATTGTAATTACTGCGCAATTCATTATCATAATGCTCTTCACCAAAATAATATTTGATCTTGTATTCATACCGCTGGAAGGTGGCGATGATATCAGAAATCTCCAGCTTATTGATCCGGAGTGTGATGTAAAAGGAAGAAGTAGCATTGTCATAATAGGTATTCAGCTGCGTGATCTGGGCATCATTGGTCTCTACCAGTTTGCTGATCTCGGCGAAAGAGAAATTGACCTTATCCAGTTCGAGTACAACGAGGGCCCCGGGATTTCCGGCGCCGATTAACTGCCCTGTACTTTTCAATAATTCGACGGCGGTAATTGATCCCAGGTAATCATTTTCTCCGTTGACCACCGGTACGAGGGAAAGATTATATTCATTCAGCACATGAATGGTCTCCAGAATATGGCTGCCGCCCTGAACCGCTGCTCCTGAAAAAGAGGGCTGCATCCGACTGAGTGGCATACTCTCAGATGCCGCATTCAGCAAGCTTTCTTCGCTAATCGTGCCCACCAGTTTGCCTACATGAATAATGGGCAAATGCATAACATGGGAATCATTCATTGCTTCTCTGGCAAACTGAACCGTATCGTCCGTGTGAAGCGGCGAAATGGTAAGGGATAGAATTTCCTGGTTTAACACAGCAAGGGTTTTAGTGATAAGATCTTATCTGTCTCATGCCACTGCTGCAGGTTCGTTTAGTTTGGTCAGAAACTGGTGTAATATTTCGTTGAATTCGGCCGGAACCTCCATCATGGGTGCGTGACCGCATTTATCTATGAAATGCAGTTCACTATGCGGGATTAAACGTTGGAACTCCCTGCCTACAAAAGGCGGTGTGATGCCGTCGTTGTTTCCCCATATCAATAACGTAGGCTGTTTGATTTGATTGAGTTCTTCTCCTAAATTATTTCTGATGGCGCTCTTTGCCAGTGCTATGATCTTGATGGCTTTGATCCGGTTATTAACAATTTCATATACTTCATCCACCAATTCCTTGCTCGCAATTTTCGGTTCGTAAAAAGTAAGTTCTGTTTTCTTCTTGATATAATCATAATCCCCCCTTTTCGGGTAGGTATCTCCCATGGCGCTTTCAAAAAGGCCCGAACTTCCCGTGAGGATAATGGATTTTATCCTTTCCGGGTTTTTCAGCACATGGATCAGGGCAACATGACCGCCCAGGGAATTACCCAGCAGGTGCACATTTCTATAGTTCCGCGATTCGATGAACCTATTTACAAATTTGGCCAATCCGCCAACGGAAGTATGCAGGATATCGAGCTCAAATAAGGGAAGCATGGGAACCACCACCTTATAGTGCCTCTTGAAATATTCAACCAGGTCAACAAAATTGCTGAGTGCACCAAAAAGCCCGTGCAGCAATACCAGGGGTTGCCCTTCGCCTTCCTCAACGAATCTAAATTTATCCGCCTGTTTGATCTCGTACTGCATCACACAATTAAAATATTTCCAATAAATATTCGCTAAAATAAACGATTTAGCGCAAAAATCAGCTCTTTCAAAAGCTTAACAATGTTTTCATTACAAATGTACGATAAGTCATTTAACCGGCTTGCCTCATCTCACCGGGCGCCCTTCAGCATGGAGATCCGGCGAATATTGCTTAGCGCACGCGGTGTGCAATTTTATCAAAAAAGGCCTCCAGTTGCTTGAACATATCCTGGCCGAAAGGAATGAATTTCTCTATGAAATGAATAATTCCGGGGCCCCAGGGTGCAATCAGGGGATATATGTGTGAGGATTCAATGCCTTCCCTCGAAATGATGTGCGCATGAGTACCATAAAAGAGCAAAACGCTGTAAATAGAAGTATACAATAATATAAAGAGCAGTATTCCGCCTAATTTGTTCAGCCACTCCAGGAAAACCATCTTGAGCACTTTTTGGAGCAAATTTGCAGCCCACCTAACCAGCAGGGCAACCACAATGAACACAAAAATAAAAGCAATCACGGGCAGCCAGCGGGAAGAAATCTTTAAGTCTGATCCCATATGAGCTGCTACAAGAGCAGATAATTTCACGGCAGCAGCCAGTCCGACCAGGCAACAGATAACTGAAAAAAGAGCCAGCAGCAAACCTCTTCTCCAGCCTCTTAAAATGGCCAGGAAAATGATGACGCAAAAAATAATGTCTATCATTACTGATTAGTCGTTAGGCCCGTAAATGTAGTGGTAATAGGCGGAACGCCGAACGCAGAATGCGGAACGCTTCGCCCTTCAAATGCCTTAACGAAGGAGGGCTTAATGTGGATCTGAAACCCGAACTTAAAACAAAGAAGACCGAAAAATAATCTTGAAATGGATCGGTGAACGGTATTCATTTTTCTTGCAGGGCCGGGATTCCCAGAATGGGAACAAGCCGCAATTCATCGCTGTGAAATGTTCAGCGTCAGGTGAAAGATAATAGCATAAATACTTGCATTATTGCTATCTGTGTATAATCATAGATGTGTAATAAATCTGTACCCAATCTCTTCCTGAAAATCACTCAAATTATCCATTTC
>PLEB01000458.1 GCA_003136915.1 Chitinophagaceae bacterium | reverse complement strand
CCCTCCAGAACCGGAAAACCATTTGATTTGGGATTCCAGGATTTGTATTCTTTTTGATTCTGAGAAAACCCGTTTTGAAAAAACAGGAAGAGAAGCGCCAGGCCAATCAGTTTGAGTTTCATCAGCTTTATTTTTTGTTTACCGGAAACAGGTGAGGCGGGGCGAAGCGTTATGTGTTATGCGTCAAGAGGAAATTCAATTTTCTGTTCAAGGAGCTGGCGCAGAAACTTTGTAGATTCTTTTTCTGTACTCGCCATATCGTGAAGGGTAATTTTATCAAGCAGCTGATCAACTGTATACTGGATCATTTTCCAGAGGGAGCGGGCAGAGCAATCCACTGAATTGGTGCAAAGGTTTAGGCCTCCGGCATGAAGACCGCAAAAATCCTGATCGAATAATACCCCTCCGAGGGATTTCAACACCTCCCGGATGCGGATCTGCTTTGCAGGCTTGGCCAGCACATATCCTCCTTTATATCCGGGCGTGCTATTTATGAATCCGGCCATCCGCAACCTGCGGGTAAGCTTCGCCACATAGTGGCTGCTTAACCCTTCCGACTTGCTTAATTGCGGAATGCTCATACCCTCCCGGGTCTGGCATCCGGCAATGCGGATCAGGATACGTAAACCAAATTCTTCCTGTGCAGTTATTTTCATATGATAAATTATCGTTTATTCCAGTTATAGCATGCCCAATTCCAACTGCGCCGATTCGGACATCATACTTTTGTCCCATGTCGGATTCCAGGTTACCGAAACATGTACATCATTAACGCCTTCGATCATCCTTACTTTCTGGTCCACTTCAACAGGCAGCGATTGTGCTGCGGGGCAACCTGGCGAGGTTAGGGTCATCACGATCTGCACATTGTTTATCGGCAAGACACTCACTTCATACACCAACCCCATCTCGTAGATATTCACCGGTATCTCCGGATCATAAATCGTTTGGAGGCATTCAATTATTTTTTGTTTCAGCTCTTCCGTGCTCATATTCTTTTGTTGAACCATTTTTTATTTTATAGGCAAGCGCGAAATTTTTCATTTGCTTCACCATAGACAGCAATCCGTTTGAACGGGTCTGGGCAAGGTGGGTAGTCATCCCGATCTCCTGAATAAAATCCAGTTTATCATTCAGTATTTCCTCTGGCGTATGACCGGATAAAACCCTGATCAGCATACTGATCAATCCCTTTACTATCACCGCGTCGCTATCTGCCTTAAAAAATACCCTGCCTTCGTGAAAATCTGTCGCGAGCCAAACGGTCGACTGGCAACCTTTTACCCTGTTTTCCTTTATTTTAAACTGATCATCCAGCGGGGGAAGTTTTTTCCCCAGATCAATAATATATTCATACTTATCTTCCCAGGAATCAAATAATGAAAACTCTTCCACTATTTCTTTTTCTGTTTCTGCTATGGTTTTCTGAGTACTCATTCCATCATGACAACATTTTTATCGCCTTGTGCAGCCCAATCGCCAGTTCGTCCACCTCATCTTTCGTATTATAAACGGCAAATGAAGCGCGGATCGTGCCCGGAATACCAAATCGCTGCATAAGCGGTTCTGCGCAATGGTGCCCCGTTCTCACGGCAATACCCCGGTTATCCAGCAGGATACCAATGTCCTGAGGATGGGTATTGTCCACTATAAAAGAGATCACGCTTACTTTTTCCCTTGCGCTACCGATGATTCTTAATCCCGGGATTTCTTCCAATTGTTTTGTTGCGTATTCCAGCAACTCGTGTTCGTGCTTCCGTATTTTTTCTTTCCCAGTATCCTCAATGAATTGCAGTGCCGTTTTGAATGCAATCACATCGGCAATATTTGGAGTACCCGCTTCGAATTTATACGGCAGATCGTTATAGGTTGTTTTTGCAAAAGTTACTTCCCTGATCATTTCGCCGCCACCGAGAAAAACAGGCATGGATTCCAGGAGTCGTTTTTTACCATACAATATGCCGGTTCCGGTGGGTCCGTAGAGTTTATGTGCGGAAAAAGCGAAAAAATCGCAATCCATTTCCTGCACATCTATATCCAGATGCACAGTGGACTGAGCTCCGTCTACCAATACAACAGCCCCGGCCGAATGAGCTTCTTCGATGATCTGCCTGACGGGATTAATCGTACCCAGTGCATTGGAAGCATGCACGATGGAAACCAGCTTAGTTCTTGAATTCAAAAGCTTACTGTATTCATCCATCAGCAATTCTCCTTTATCATTGATAGGAATTACCCTGAGGATGGCTCCTTTTTCTTCGCATAGAATCTGCCAGGGAACAATATTGGAGTGATGTTCCATGGTGGAGATAATGATCTCATCACCGGATTTTATGTTCTGTCTTCCCCAGGTATAAGCAACAAGGTTTATACTCTCGGTTGTTCCCCGGGTGAAAATAATTTCCTCCCTGGCGGATGCGTGAATGAATTCCTGCACAGCATCCCTGGTTTCCTCAAATGCAGCCGTAGCCTCTTCCGCCAGCGTATGTATTCCCCGGTGGATGTTGGCATTGTATGTTGTATAATAATTGACCAGCGCATCAATCACCTGCTGCGGTTTCTGTGAAGTCGCGGCATTATCAAAATATACCAGGGACCTGCCTTTTACTTCACGACTCAATACCGGAAACTGCTCGCGGATCGCCGTGATATCAAAAGGTTTTTTTATGGTAGGTGAGGGCATCATGATATATCAGACTCTAAACGGCCAACAATTAAATGTTCAATATACGCGCGGATAGGGGCGGGCTTTATATGGTCCAGGATATCGGAAGCATAGGCACGCAGCAATAGCATGCGGGCAGTTTTTTCCGAAATTCCCCTCGACTGCAAATAGAACAATCCGTCTTCATTTAGTTTTCCTACTGTACAACCATGGGTGCATTTCACATCGTCGGCAAAGATTTCCAGTTGAGGTTTGGTATTTACGCTCGTAGTATCGGAAAGCAATACGTTTTTATTAGACTGATAGGCATTTGTTTTCTGGGCCTGGGGCTGCACAAATATTTTTCCGTTGAACACAGCAGTTGACTGATCGGTCATGATGCCTTTATATAATTCGTTACTCAGGCAATTGGGCTTTATATTGTCAACCACGGTGTGGTTATCAATATGACTATGGCCCGTTTGGAAATATAATCCGTATAAATGCGATTCGCAATATTTGGCATCGAGCACCAGGTTCAGATTATTTCTTATCAATCCTCCATTCAGTGAAATGGTTACGGTTTGCACGTAGCTTTTACCCGTTTGCCGGATGTGCGTCGTACTTACCTGGTTGGTATGGTCTCCGTCATTTTGAATTTTGTAATATTCCAGGTGGGCGCCCTGCTCAACCGTAACTTCCATTACCTGGTTTGTGAAACTTTGATTTGCGCCAAGCGTGATATACGTTTCAACCAGCTGTACGTGCGCATTTTCATTGATATGAATAAGACTTCGGGGCTGGGCCAGAATATTTGCCGAACGGGCATCTGTTATATTGTAGATGTATACGGGATGTTCAACAACCAATCCTTTCTTTATATGAATAAAAATGCCTCCGTGTACAAAAGCCGTGTTGAGTGCATGAATGCCGTCTTTTATGTATTTGCTGCTATCACCGAATTGTTTTTCCACGAGCTCTCTGAAGCCGTTTTTCGCAGCATCTTCGAGCGACAAAACGGTCAGATCCGCGGAGCGGATCACAGAGAGCGGAAAAGAAAAGAAGCCGTTTACAAAAACCAGTTCATTGGCCAGTTCGTGGCCCGGCAAACGCAAACCATCCAGCTCACCGGCAGTAACCGAAGCGGTAAGTGAATCCGGAGGAAACTGGTATTCCTGATTGAACAATCCTGCTACCCGGGTATATTTCCACTCCTCGTTCTTAGAAGTAGGAATGCCCAGCTTGCTGAATGTGTTAAAGGCTTCCTGCCGGATTGCACCGAACCCATTATGGCCATTGGCAGGTTGCCATTGATCGAAACGTTCTTTGAAATATTCTATCGTGTTCATTTTTTGTTGTTGAAACCTTGACTTCTCGTTAAACAGTTTCTACTTCACTCGTTTCATGTTTAATGAAATCATATCCTCTTTCTTCCAGTTCCTTGGCCAGTTCCTTGCCACCGGATTTTACGATTCGACCATTGTACAATACATGAACAAAGTCCGGAATGATATAATCCAGCAGGCGCTGATAATGGGTAACCACCAGCATGGCGCGGGTCGGCGCGCGCATGGCGTTGACGCCCTCGGCGACGATCTTCAGCGCATCGATATCGAGGCCGCTATCGGTCTCGTCGAGCAGAGCGAGCTTCGGTTCGAGCATCGCCATCTGGAAGATTTCGTTGCGCTTTTTCTCGCCGCCGGAAAACCCGACATTGACGGCGCGCTGAAGCAAGTC
>PLEB01000461.1 GCA_003136915.1 Chitinophagaceae bacterium | reverse complement strand
GCCCGTGATCTTAAATCTTTTCTTGTCACTCGAATTTTTTTTAACCTTTGGCATCTTGTGATGAGGTTTTATATGATACCCTGCTGGCGGATTTGCACTGGCAAAACACTTAGGGGGCCATTTGGGCAATCAGGATTTCCCGCTGCCGGGATTGACCTGCCATTAAAAATGGAGCGCAAAGCTATGATTATTTTTAGAAAAAAGGGAATAATATCCTGATCTTTATACGAATACCGCGCAATATAAGCTGGTCATTTATCCTTATTTTAACTGTTTTCCACTATTTTTGCCTCCCTTAAAATCTCGATTAATTAATCATGGACAAGCTGATCTATCTGGTGCCGCTTATGGGAATTATTGGTTTGCTGTACACTTTTGTCAAATTCAGGTGGGTAGCGAAGCAGGAAGATGGGACGGACCGGATGAGGGAGATCAGCAAGCATATCGCTGAAGGTGCAATGGCCTTTCTGAAAGCGGAATGGCGCATTCTCGGTTATTTTGTCGTCATCATGGCCCTTTTGCTCGGATTCATGGCAAGCACCAACCCACACTCCCACTGGGCGATTTCCATTTCATTTATTCTCGGAGCCGTGCTAAGTGCAACCGCCGGATACATCGGGATGCGCGTTGCCACCAAGGCAAATGTGCGTACTGCTCATGCCGCCCGAACCAGTTTGAGCAAGGCCCTGAAGGTTTCCTTCACAGGCGGATCTGTGATGGGTTTGGGTGTGGCTGGTCTCGCCGTCCTTGGACTCGGAGGGCTTTTCATTATACTGAAAGCTGTTTTTGCACCGGATGCTGAAGTGAATTCAGAAGAGATGCTCCGTACAATTGAAGTTCTTACAGGATTTTCTTTGGGTGCAGAATCCATTGCCCTTTTTGCCAGGGTGGGTGGTGGTATTTATACCAAGGCAGCTGACGTGGGCGCGGACCTGGTGGGTAAGGTAGAAGCCGGAATTCCGGAAGACGATCCAAGGAATCCAGCAACTATTGCGGACAATGTTGGCGATAACGTAGGTGATGTTGCCGGAATGGGGGCCGACCTTTTCGGATCTTATGTTGCTACTGTATTAGCAACGATGGTACTTGGACAGGAGACCGTTTCAGACGATGCTTTTGGCGGTATGGCTCCTATCCTGCTGCCGATGATGATCGCCGGCGTAGGAATTCTTTTTTCAATTATTGCCACCTTGTTTGTCCGGATCAGTGAATCCGCCGATGTGAGTACGGTTAGCGTGCAGAAAGCGTTGAACATGGGAAACTGGGGCTCGATTATAATGACGGCTTTTGCATCCGTTGCGTTGGTTTATTTTATCCTTCCAGACACGATGACCCTTCGCGGAATCGATTTCACGAAGTGGGGCGTGCTCGGCGCCATCGGCGTTGGATTGGTTGTCGGTACATGCATGAGCCTGATAACAGAATATTATACAGCCATTGGCAGAAGGCCGGTGCTTTCCATAATCCGTCAGTCCTCCACAGGTCATGCCACCAATGTGATCGCCGGTCTCGCAATCGGCATGGAGTCCACCTGTCTCCCTGTTCTCGTGCTTGCAGGTGGAATCTGGGGTTCATTCGCCTGCGCAGGACTTTACGGCGTTGCAATAGCTGCAGCAGGGATGATGGCAACAACGGCCATGCAGCTGGCCATTGATGCATTCGGACCCATTGCCGATAATGCAGGCGGAATTGCCGAAATGAGCGAACTTCCGAAAGAAGTCAGGGAAAAAACGGATGTGCTGGATGCAGTTGGAAATACAACCGCAGCAACCGGTAAGGGTTTTGCGATCGCTTCTGCTGCACTGACCTCGCTGGCTCTGTTTGCAGCATTTGTTGGGGTGGCTGGCATTTCTGGAATTGATATTTATAAAGCCAAAGTCCTGGCAAGTCTTTTTGTTGGCGGCATGATTCCATTCATCTTCTCTTCTCTTGCAATTCGTGCCGTGGGACAGGCTGCAATGGCCATGGTGGAAGAAGTGCGGAGACAGTTCCGCACAATACCCGGGATCATGGAGGGTACGGGAAAACCTGAATACGATAAATGCGTTGCCATCAGCACGGATGCATCCATTAAGAAAATGATGCTGCCCGGAGCAATTGCCATTGTTTCTCCACTTATCATCGGTTTTGTACTGGGGCCGGAAGCCCTTGGCGGATTTCTTGCCGGTGCAACAGTGTGCGGCGTTTTAATGGGTATGTTTCAGAATAATGCCGGAGGCGCCTGGGACAACGCCAAGAAATCCTTTGAAAAAGGCGTTGAGATCAACGGAGAAATGTATTATAAAAAGTCGGAACCGCATAAGGCTTCGGTTACCGGCGATACTGTAGGTGATCCGTTCAAGGATACATCAGGTCCTTCTATGAATATCCTAATCAAGCTGATGTCAATCGTTTCCCTGGTAATAGCTCCTACCCTCGCGCAAATACACCATACCCGTGACGAAGATGCAGGCGCTCTTAAGAAAATAGAAAGGAATATGGCTTTTCTCCATAAACCATTTAACAGTAATCCAAAATAATTGCCTCGAAATAACCGGGCCATTGGTTAATAGGAATAACTATTCTTTTATTGGCAATCCAACTCAGTCATTCTCTGAATGAGCTTATCGTGGTAAGGAGAATTTTTCAGAACAGCAATACCGTAACTCATCGCGTCCGGATAAAAATCGTAGTGTTGTTTAAAATAATCACCCGTGATTATTTGTTTACGCAGAGCGGTATATTCGTTTGCCGGCAACCAGATCAGCGTGGGATTCCACGCGCCAAGCATATGGTCGCTGTATCCATGCAATGCAAATTCATAATTATGCAGTCCGCATAAATCCATGAATTTGTTATCGGGTGCCTTCACGGAAAGATATCCATACTCAGTTGCAGCGATGGTTGCGTCTGCTGGTAATAAACTGATCAGGTTCTGCATTGCCTGAATTCCTCCTTTATAGTCCATGATCCGGCATGCCATCCGGTTGGCAACAGTTGGCGGCATGGAGAACTGCGCCGCCTCTGCCTGTGATTTCTTTTGTACATACAATTCATAAATTGGCGATGCAAACTGAAGAAACAATAAGAAGGTAACATAAAGAGCCGGCACTACCAGCTGATCCATACTTATTTTCAACGTTTTAATTTCACGGAAACCGTAGATTATTCCAATGATCCAGAAAGGCATTGACGGAAGATAATACCTGGAATGGAAACCCATGATTTGGTTGACGGTGAAAAAATACAGTAGTGTGAGTAAAACGGGTATTCCGAAGACCATGAATTTTTTCAAAGCCCTCCACGTAACAAATAATAGAAATGCAAAAAACAGGAATCCGAAATCAATAAGGAAATCAAAGCTGTATTGAACTGCGTTCCAGGTTGACTTTCCCAGGTAACCCAGATAAAAACCACTTTTCTTAATAAAAAAAGGAAGTGGCAAAGGATTACCGAAATAGAAATACTTGATGAATGTATCCGCACCAAAAAATACGAATAGCAGGGCATAAAAAAATACAATTTTTTTAACCGGAAGTTTTGCATCCAGGAAAAGCAAGATCGGAAGCAGCACGGAATATATCCCGCAATCTGGCCTCAATAAAAAAATGAAGTAGGAAAACCATGCAGCTGGCAGGACGTAGATAATTCCCGGTTTTGAAATATACCTGAAAAGAAAATGGATCATGAGTACATTAAAAAACAAAGAAAAAGTCGTATCCATGCCCGTTATAATGTTATATGAAAATACAGGGGCTATCGCAACGGTACAGAGGAACAGGAGTATTAGCCAGCGGCTTGAACCAAAAAATTTTCCGGCGAGGTTGCCAATTATTTTATACAGGAATAACAGGGATAGAACGGCCCAGAAAAATGAAGATAAGAGAAGTGTCGCAGACAATCCAAACAACTGATCAATGCGAAGTAATTTTAGGAGAACAATAAAAAACGTAAATGGAATATTTGTACAACCATAAGTGTGCTCGTGTGCATTCCATCCATAATTGCCATATTTTATGATATTGTGTGCGTAACGCACGAACATGAAAGTGTCATCAAAATATAGCCCATCACGGATTTTCATCACGGTAAAAGCCAGCAACAGGAGAACGCAACCTGCTATTGCCCATAATCCGATAGTTTTTAGATTAATGAGCTGGGATTGCGAATTGTTTGTCGACCCGGAAACTGAATTCATTCCTGTAATGTAGAAAATGATTTGAATATATCGAATAGCTTACCCTTCCTTCATCAAATCTTCTTTTGCATTCACCAATTCGATTTTTTGCTGTGCGTTTAAGGCGGGGTAGCTCAGGTCCAGCTTACCCAGTTCATTTACGATGATATTTGCTATTACCAGCCGGGTAAACCATTTGTCGTCTGCCGGTACGGTAAACCAGGGAGCAATTTCCCGGGAAGTCTGTTCCATCATTTCCTCATATGCTTTACGGTAGTCCTTCCATAAAGTTCTTTCTTTCAGATCAGCTGAGGAAAACTTCCAATTCTTGACAGAGTCATCAATCCGCTCGAGGAAACGTTTTTTTTGTTCTTTTTTTGAAACGTGCAGGTGGAATTTAAGGATTACGGTACCGTTTTCAACAAGAGTCTTTTCAAAATGATTGATCTCTTTAAACCTCATGTCCCAAAATGATTTATCGATATCCTCGAGCTTTGCTATGCCGGGCAATTGCTCGTTGAGCAGATATTCCGGATGAACGCGCGTGACAAGTACATTTTCATAATGGGATCGGTTAAAAATCCCAAACATTCCTCTTGCAGGCAGGGCGATATAATGCCGCCATAAAAAATCATGTTGCAGTTCCTGATGCGTAGGCACTTTAAAGGAGGTTACGTTCACGCCCTGTGGATTCAAACCGCTCATCACGTGCTTAATCACACTATCCTTTCCGCCGGCATCCATGGCCTGGAGGACAATTAAAATACTATACCTGTTACTGATATACAATTTTTGCTGCAGTACCGCGAGTTTAAGAATATCAGATTTCAGAAGGATCTCCCCTTCCGCTTTATTCACTGTCTTATCCTCGTCGTCTGTCGGCAAGTCCCTAAGGGAAACCGGTTTGCCCTCAGGGATCTTATATTTTTCCGCATAATATGCGGTACCGTGCTGATTTGCCATATGGAACTTTAAATAATAAAATAATCGGGCCAGGGCCTGTGGTTTACAAATGTAAGTTTTGTGTTAAAATCATATTCTTTTACGAACGAAATCGTATATTGCTCTACTAAAAATAGTGCCATGGTAACCACAAAGTATATCAAACCAACAGAAAGCGAGTTGGAGATCCTTCGGATCTTGTGGGAAAGGAATACGGCCAGTGTCCGCGAAGTTCATGAAGAACTCTCCAAAACCAAGGAAGCAGGTTATACGACGACGCTGAAGCTCATGCAGATCATGCATGAAAAGGGTTTGGTAGGCAGGGATGATTCAATGAAAACGCATATTTATCATCCCGAAGTGAGTCGTGAGAAAACACAAAAGCATCTCCTCGGAAAGATGATCACGACACTTTTTCGAGGATCTCCTACGGAACTTGTTCTTCACGCCCTGGGTAATCACAAAGCGTCTCCGGAGGAGTTGGAAGAGATTCAACAACTGCTCAATAATCTGAAAAAACAATAACATGTTTCGATTGCTGAATGCCGGCAGCCTGATCGCACTAGGCTGGTCTCTGCTGAACAGTATTTGGCAGATGGGAATTCTGTGGCTGGCCTACCTGTTAATGACGCGTAACCATAAGCGCTTTTCTGCGGCAGCCCGCCACAATCTGGCACTGCTTCTTAGCGGACTGGGATTTGTTTGGTTCATCTTTTCTCTGATCATGGGACTGCTTCACCCGCAAGGATTTATTCATTGGTCACCCCGTATATTCTTTTCTTCTACCGGTTCATCTATTTTATCCGCCCTTCTATATGCACTTACGATAATTTATCTGATCGTTCTGGTACTCAGGTGCTCCCGGTATATCCTGGAATTTTTTCAACTCGAGGTAAGAAAACGGAGATCAGGCACGACCTTTTCGGAACCCTTACAACGCTTTGCAAACAAAGTTTCGCCGGCCATGGGCCTCCGGAAAAAAATAAAAATCATGCTGACGGATTGGGTGGATACTGCACAGACCGTCGGATTTTTAAAGCCACTGGTGTTATTACCTTTAGCGCTTTTAAATCAGCTTTCGGTGGACCAGGTGGAAACCATCCTTTTGCACGAGCTTCAACATATTCGCCGCCATGATTACCTGATCAATATGCTGATGACCTTGTTTCACACAATTTTCTTTTTTAATCCATTCGCCCGGCTCTTTTTTAAAGCAGTGGCTCAGGAAAGGGAACATGCTTGTGATGACGGGGTTTTACTATGGGATTACGCGCCGCAGGTATACGCGGAGGCCCTGTTTGCGCTGGAAAAATTCCGGCAGCTTCCCCATTCTTTTTCAATGGCGGCAAATGGCCATAATCCGCGTTTATTAATGAACCGGATCCGTCGTGTTGTCGGACAACCTGCATCAAACAAAAACCCATTTTCTCCTTTCTTTTATTTTAGTCTGATTGCGGGTCTATTCATATTTACGATCAGTTCCGTTTCCCAATTTCCAGCACCGGGGGAGATCATTCAACCTAAGGAGCGGCTCGCTGCAACAGGAACCACCGGATATCTGGCGGTGAGTGAAAAATCCTCTATAACTGAAGGACAAATAAAAAAAATCCCGGAAACGGTCGAGACCAGGCGCAGGTTTACTGAATCCACTGTTCTCGTTTTGAAGCTGACCAAACATGCCATCAAAGTAAGACATCAAAAGACGGAAATAAACACAAAGGATCCTGCGCTTGCTATGCAATCGGATGAGGAAAGAGCCAATATTCAGCTGCACTTCGCAGACCAAGATGAGGTTCGGAATTACTCCTTTGAAAAGGCAGCCGATCCAACGCCTCCGGTTGGGGTTGACCAGGAAAGCGCGCCTTATGTTCCCTCGGCAAGTTTTTATTATCAGTCTGCAACCGATACAGTCAAGCCCTATTTGGTTTTGCAAGATCAGCTGAATGCGTTGGCAGGGATCAGCAAATTAAAAACTACGGAACTCCAGGCCGCGCTCAATGAAGAAATAAATTCGAAATTGTATGGGCTGCGCGCCTTGGAAAATAAAAACAGTATGCTTATCCTGCAGAAACAAAAAAATCTTCAGCCGCTCCTGCTAAATCTGAAGAAGGATATTCAATTGAAAAAGAAAGAAATCAATCATCTGCGAATTCAGCTTCAGATCCAGGGAGGAGAAGTTATTGTTATTTGATACCCGGACTTCTGGTTGAGGGTTGACATGACGCTATGATTTCAGCCCAAAAAGAATTATTTTTGCACAATGAACCTCAATTACCGAGATCTGTTGCCAGGGGAGTTGCACGAGAGTTCCCGGGTGTGGATTTATCAATCCAACCGTTTGTTTACTCTTTCAGAAGTGCTTTTACTGGAAGAGGAATTAATATTATTTGCAGATAACTGGCAATCGCATGGAGAACCGGTAAAAG
>PLEB01000457.1:1796-12574 GCA_003136915.1 Chitinophagaceae bacterium | reverse complement strand
CGGTAGCGGACATAAATTATTTCAATTCGTCCCGAAATTCTCGCCGAAATAGTGGCGGCCGTTCTGGTGTCATACTCGATCGTTCCATAGGCCTGAACAGGTATAGCCATATTTTTGGGCTCAGGACTGGTAACTGCTAAAGAGGATATTACGATTGCTGCCGGCAAATTTCCGGAGTCAACCGAAGCCTGTTTTGAATCTTTCTGCCTGCTATTGCAGGCGGAGAAAAGCATCAGGAAAATCAGCCAGAAAAAATTCATTCTCATTTTCATAAGTAATTATTTGATCTCCAATATTTTTTCCAGCTTAACCTGCAATGCCAATAACTGCCCGACCTGATCTAAGTATTCGAGCTGGGAATTATTCAATGCCTCCCATCCGTCATAGAGCGAGAATAATTCTTCTGTATTTTGCTCATAGGACAATAGCATACTTTGATAGTTTTTCCGGAGAGCCGGTAGAATATCATTTTCAAACAGCAGCAATTGCTTCTTTTTCGCGGCAATATCCTGGAGCAGTCCGTAAGTGATGCCAGCATATTCATTGGCCATAGACTCTTTTTGTTTTTCCAGCGATATGGCCTTCCATTTCAGGCTCTCGACATTTGCTTTAATTTCCCGGGAAGACCATTTTGCAAACGGAATTTTTACCGATCCCATAAGTGTAAATTGCTCCGGGAATCCACCAAAGCCGAACATATGCGCAAACTGCACTCCAAATTGAGGGTTAAGACTTTGTTTTTCTACGTCTTGTTTCAGATACGTCAATTGTATGTTTTTATCAATGGCTTGTATATCGCTGCGGCTGGAATAAAAAACCGTGCTGTCAAAAACTGAATTTGCATATTCCTTAATTGTGTAGGAGGTATCGACCGAAAATTCTTTCAGTTTTTCCCGGCTCATCAGTGTATTGAGGGCAATGCGTTTTTGCAAAGCATCATTTTGCAGCATAATACGCGTATTAGCCAGGTTGCCCTGGGCAGCTTTTGCTTTGTAGTAGGCGCTGACTTTCCCCAGGCCATTCTTGTACCTGGATTCAGCATTGCTGATTATAAGCTGTAATAACTTATCATCTTCATCAATGACGAGTAGTTTTTTTTCAATGATGATCCAGGCATTGTAATTATCCTTCGCCCCTGAAAAAAGTTCATTCAGGACTGATCTTTTTCCTGCTGATTCCACCGACGACATGGCATTCATGTATTTCTCATTGGCACTATTGTATTTTCTGTTTGGAAACTCCTGTTCGGCGGAGATCATATACTGACCCATTCCGGTGCCGGCCGATCCTTTATTACTCCATAAGTTCACATTGTAAGGAGTCATCCAGAAACCACTGGATATTTCCGGGGCTGACCAATTGCGGGCACCTTTGGCAGCTTCATCCAGCGATTGAACTTCCGCATCATACATTTTGAGTAAAGGATGGGATTGCCGGATACTGTCAAAAATATCTGTCAGTTTCATAATCTGCGCCAGCATGCTTTGCTGACAGCCCCAACTCAGTGCAAAAATTAAAAATATTTTTTTCATGTTCTATACATTTTGACCTAGAGTTTTGCTTCCGGCACTTCTATTTTACCGTATTTATTTAGTTCGTATTCTTTAGCCATTAAAAAAGTAAGTGGCGTGACCAGTAAAATATAGACAGCCGAAGTAATGACACCGCCGACCATCGGAAGGACAATGGGTTTCATTACATCACTGCCAACCCCACTGCTCCAAAGGATCGGCACAAGGGCAAACAGCGATACGCTTACCGTCATAATTTTCGGGCGCAACCGTTTGGCAGCTCCGTAGATCACATATTCCAGCAGATCCGCTTTTGAAATCGTTTCTCTGGAATTACCCTTTTTTAAGGTCAATTGCTGCATGGCATCATTCAGATAAATAACCATAACGATATTGGTTTCGACCGCCAGTCCGAACAGGGCTATAAAACCGACTGCAACTGCAACTGATAAATTCACTCCCCAGAAATAGATCATATAGGCGCCGCCAATCAGTGCAAAAGGGATCGTGATTAAACTGAGCATGGCTTCCCGGGCGGAATGAAAAGCAAAATACATGCTGATGAAAATGACTATGAGTACAATGGGCAGTATCAGCTTTAAGGTTTTTTCACTCCGGATAAGGTTTTCAAATTGGCCGCTCCATTCAAAAAAATACCCCTTAGGCATTCTCCCTATCATTTGATTAAGTCTATGTTGCGCTTCATTTACCGTGCTGCCTAAATCCCGCTCGCGTACATTGAATAAAACAGTCCCTCGCAATAAAGCATTTTCCGAATTGATCATGGGCGGCCCTTCGGTGATAATTACATCGGCAATAGCCTGCAAAGGAATAGCGCCAAAGCCTGTAGTTTGCACAGGCAGCCGTTTTAATGCCTCCAGATTGTTTCTGAAATCCTGGCCGAACCGGGCATTGACGGAAAAACGCTGACGGCCTTCAATAGTGCTGGTAATTTGCGCTCCCCCAAGCGCCCCCACAATCACCGCATTCACTTCATCCACGCTTAAATTATAGCGGGCAATCTGGTCACGTTTAATTGTTATATCAATGTATTTCCCGCCAGTGATTGGTTCTACATACAAATCTTTGACTCCTTTGATACCCGCTAATTCTCTTTTTACATCTTCCGATAGGGCATATATACTATCCAGGTTCTGACCATATAGCTTTACACCAACATCCGTACGGATACCTGTGGAAAGCATGTTAATGCGATTGATAATCGGTTGTGTCCATCCATTGGTCACCCCAGGTATTTGCAATTTGCTGTTCAGTTCATTGATAATTTCATTTTTTGTTAACCCTGGCCTCCATTCATTTTTTGGTTTAAGAAGGACGATGGTCTCAATCATATTGATAGGAGAATTATCTGTTGCTGTGCTCGCCCTTCCCGCTTTACCAAGAACAGACTTCACTTCCGGTAAGGAAGAAAGGATCTTGTCCTGCACCTGCAAAATCCGTTTTACTTCACTGTTGGAAACATCGGGCAGCGTAACCGGCATGAATAGAATCGTTCCTTCATCAAGGGGCGGCATAAACTCAGTTCCAAGGCTCATGACCATAGGTATGCTTATGGCCAGGGCAATGATATTGATGATGATCGTTGTTTTGCGCCATTTTATACAAGCACGGATCAGCGGTTCATAAAGTCTTTCCAGGAACCGGTTGACCGGGTTGGCGTTTTCCGGCCTGAACCTGCCCCGCATGAAAAAAGAGATGAGTACCGGGGCGAGCGTGATTACCAGGATTGCATCCACCACCATGATAAAGGTTTTAGTGTAAGCCAGGGGATGAAACAGTTTTCCTTCCTGACCCGTCAGCAGAAATACCGGCAGAAAAGAAGTAATAATAATAACCGTTGAAAAGAAAACTCCCCGGGAAACCTGTTTGCAGGCCCGCTCGATAATATCCATGCGTTCGGCGTGCGGGATCCTGTAATAATCACGCTTCCACCATTTTTTCCCGTGCGTTATTGTCTTCATAATGTTTGGTTTGGGGCACGACTGTTTTGCCATTCCGATAAATGCCGGTATGCGTTTTCGCTCATGATAATGCCATTGTCCACGATAACCCCGATGGCAAGGGCAATGCCCGTGAGCGACATGATATTCGATGAAAGACCGAAAGCATTCAGCAGGATAAAACTGATGGCAATCGTAATGGGTATTTGTATAACTATACTGAGGGCGCTCCGCCAATGCAGCAAAAAGAGGATCACGATTAGGCAGACGATACTGATCTCTTCCAGGAGCTTTCCTTTAATATTGGCGATGGCGGCTTCAATCAGGTCACTCCGGTCGTAATCTATTTTAAAGGCTACGCCTTCTGGTAAACCTTTCTGCACATCTGCCATCTTCTTTTTAATCTCACCGATTACCCGGTCTGCATTCTCACCATAACGCATAACAACGATGCCACCCACCACTTCTCCCTGACCGTTTGCATCAAATATTCCAAGCCTCAAATCCCCACCCATTTGAATGGTGCCTATATCTTTCACGCGTATTGGGATGCCTCCCGAAACACCCAACCCGATGTTCTCTATATCTACTTTGTTTTTGATATAACCCAGGCCCCGGATGATATATGCCATATCACCCAGTTCTAATTTCCTTCCGCCTACATCATTATTGCTCGCTTTTATCCTGCCCATCACATCCATCATGGAAAGATTGTAAAACTGTAGTTTCACGGGGTCGACGACTAACTGGTATTGTTTTTCAAATCCGCCAAAGGAAGCCACTTCCGCTACGCCTGGAACCGTTTGGAGCGCGAATTTGATATACCAGTCCTGCAAGGCTCTCTGTTCTCCCAAATCCATTTTCGGAGCGTCCAGGTGATACCAGAAAATATGGCCTACGCCCGTTCCGTCAGGCCCCAGCGCAGGAGTTATGCCCTGCGGCAAAAGACGTTGAGCATAGTTTAGTCTTTCCATTACGCGGGTGCGCGCCCCGTATATATCTGCATCATCATCAAAAACCACGTACACAAAGCTCATCCCGAACATAGAAGTGCCACGGATATTTTTCACTTTCGGAATTCCCTGCAGGTTACTCACCAAAGGATAGGTGACCTGGTCTTCGATGATCTGAGGGCTGCGCCCGGTCCATTCCGTAAAAACAATAACCTGGTTTTCGCTGAGATCAGGAATGGCATCGACGGGATTTCGATTGACTGAATACAAGCCCCACGCGAATAGACCGCTTACCACCATGATAACGATCAGTCTATTGCGCAAAGCCAGTTCAATTAATTTTTGAACCATAATCATATTTTTACCTGTGTTTCAAAGTCCCGGTATTCTATTTGAAAGGACATTAATCCTTTTTCATAGTTTCTTTCTTTTTTGCCGGCGTCTTTTTTTCCACCAATTCCATCCCGCATTTGGGACATTTACCTGGTTTATTACTGACTACCTCCGGATGCATGGGGCAGGTGTATATTTTTTTAACAGTCGTATCTGTTTTCGACATTTTGCTTTTTGCTGTCTGCGCAAATGCGCCCACGGAAACCAGACTAATGACTAAAAAAAGGATCAGCTTTTTCATTGCTTTCTTTTGTTTGATGAATAATAGTTGGATTTTTTATAATGGCAGCAATCGGAAGCATTCATACATTAATTTATAATGCCTGACAATAAACAATAAATAGATGAGGTGCCTAAGTGAATGAAAGCACTTTAGCCCAACAGAACGTCGGGCGCTACCTGGAAGAACAATAAATCAAATACGAAAATTGCGGTTGAGTAGAAATACAGCCACCTTGCCAATATTTGGCGGCGCATTAGAATTAGGATAAGTTATCGCAAAAGAAGGAATACGAAAATTCAGAAGCGCGGGATGGCTAATAGCCGGCGATTGTGGGAAAAGCTTTAGAAACAGTAATTCAGAGAAAACAATCTTTGGATCATCACTTGTTTTCACCTGCTTATGCTCATCTTTACAGCAACCCATTTTCGCGGTTATACCATGCTTCTCGTCCGCATTTTTGGGCATTCCGCAGAACCCGCAATTCTTGCTGTCATGATTTATAAGTCCCCAGGACACCAGTTTTCCCATGCAATAGTGAAGATGCACGGTAGCTCCCATTGAAGTAGAGAGGTATACGAATGCTAATATGGTAGCCAAAATCTTTTTCATCCGGAGTATATTGTCAGTCTCTGTCCCATGTCAATTATCGAATGCCTACTAAAGGCTATTTGCAGCAATCCTTTTTATGCACAAAAAGTGCTTTGAATACTTTAAAGAAGAACTGACCTATGGTCGTCATTACAGACATCGTATGTAATAAAGGTAACGCTTGACTTAGAGAGAATGTTACAAAATTTGCGGAATTTGTTATAAGATTCCTGGCGGTTGTTAACCATTCAGGATTCTCCAGCTTAAGGAGCCTTTACGTAATAACTCATACGTGCTCAGCCAATTATGCGCATTCTTTCGCTTATATAGGTACTATTCATAGAGCAGAAGTTTATGGAGCCAATTCTTTTTAAAATATAAAGACCTGGCAGAATAAAAAAAAATTGTTTACAATATATATTAATCGTAATATTGCGTTATATAGATTATGGGACTTACTAAATCAGAAATATTTTCAGAAAAGCAAAACAAGCTGGCGACTATGATGAAGGCACTGGCTCACCCCGCCCGCATAGCGATCATACAGCATGTGATCAAGACCAATACTTGCATTTGCGGAGACCTTGTCGAAGAACTTGGTCTGGCACAGCCAACGATTTCCCAACACCTGAAAGAATTAAAAAATGCGGGTCTGATTCAGGGTACCATTGAAGGAACCAGTGTTTGCTATTGCATTGACCCAAAAACATGGAAGCAATTTAAAACAATATTAGACTCATTCTTTGTAAGTTATAACCCTGCAGATAAGTGCTGCTGACTATTTTTTTATTCATAAACATCGTCATATTGCATTGAACCAATAATACCTATTATATGTCAGATCTCAGACACAAAGTTTTATTTGTATGCATCCATAATTCGGCACGCAGCCAGATGGCCGAAGCATTTTTAAATAAACATGGGGAAGGTCAGTTTGAGGCCGAAAGTGCAGGAATCGAGCCGGGCAAGATGAATCCAAATGTAATTAAAGTGATGCAGGAAGTTGGGATTGACCTGAGCCAGAATGGAACTCAGGGGGTATTTGACCTGTTCAGGCAGGGGAGATTTTATAATGCAGTCATCACCGTTTGTGATGCTGCCAGTGCTGAAATATGTCCGGTTTTTCCGGGAAGGGTTAAAAGGGTCGCCTGGTCATTTGAAGATCCTTCTGCTTTCAAAGGATCTCAGGAAGAAGTTTTACTGCATACCAGGCAAATCAGGGACGAAATTGAAAAGGCTGTTTTGCAGTTTATCAAGGAAGCGAGCGTCGTAAGTTATTGGATGTAAGAATTACAAAACTATTCAGCATTAAATATACAAATCATGGAAACACAGGAACAAATCAAAGAAATGGTGCGGCAGAAGTACAACGAGATTGCCCTTCAGGATAAGGAAAGCAATGAAGCTTCCTGTTGCGGTTCGGGTTGCTGTTCAACCGAAGTATATAATATCATGAGTGATGATTATACCAATCTGAAGGGCTATAATCCTGATGCGGACCTTGGATTAGGTTGTGGCCTGCCTACACAATTTGCCCGGATAAATAAAGGCGATGTGGTAATCGACCTTGGATCTGGCGCCGGCAATGATTGCTTTATTGCGCGTTCAGAAACGGGAGAATCCGGAAAAGTGATTGGTATTGATTTTACCGATGCCATGATTGATAAAGCCCGGAGTAATGCTGAGAAACTGGGATTTCATAATGTGGAATTCAGGAAAGGCGATATTGAGAAAATACCCGTTACAGCCAACAGCGCGGACGTGATTGTGAGCAATTGTGTGCTCAACCTGGTTCCAAATAAAGATGGAGTTTTTAAGGAAATTAAAAGGGTTTTAAAGCCAGGAGCGCATTTTAGTATTTCTGATATTGTTCTGGAAGGAACACTTCCTGCAAAGATCCGGGAAACTGCTGAAATGTATGCCGGTTGTGTAGCCGGAGCCATTCAAAGGCAAGCTTACCTGGAACTTATCGAATTTAATGGGTTTAAAAATATTACGATTCAAAAAGAAAAACCAATTATCATTCCCGATGATATTTTAGGTGCCTATTTATCCGGGGAAGAAATCAATGAGTTCAAAAGTTCCGGTATGGGTATATTCAGTATAACTGTATTTGCAGAAAAATCTGCTGAAGCTTGTTGTGAACCCGGATGCTGCTCAAACTGACCCGATGCTTAAAAGACTAACCGGCGAATTCCTTGGAACATTCGGTCTTGTATTTTGTGGGACCGGAGCTATCGTGATCAATCAGGAATCAGGAGGAACTGTCACCCATTTGGGAATTGCCATTACCTTCGGCCTGATCGTATTGGCTATGATCCTTTCATTCGGCCATATTTCAGGGGCGCACATTAATCCTGCTGTTACCATCGCCTTGAGCCTTGCAGGACGCTTTAAACGGGAGAACATTCTCCCATATATTTTCGCGCAATTAAGCGGAGCATGTCTTGCCAGCTTTTTTTTAAAGTATTTATTTCCTGCAAATATATTCTTAGGCGCCACAATTCCGACGGGATCTGATACGCAATCGCTTATCCTGGAATTTATCCTGACATTTTTATTGATGCTGGTAATTCTGACGAGCACACAAAAGAAAGATCACTCCCTGGTAGGCCCTGCACTGGCAATTGGAGGCACCGTTGGCCTGGAAGCCTTATTTGCCGGACCGATTTGTGGAGCTTCCATGAATCCGGCTCGTTCGATTAGCCCTGCGCTCGTCGGCGGACATTTTCAATCTTTATGGGTTTATATTTTAGGCCCTGTTGCGGGAGCCATTTCGGCAGTATTTGCTTTTACGCTGATGCATGAGCGTTTGGAAAAAGTTTAATTCTATAATTAATATTATATGACACTATTAATTATCGTCGTAATCCTGGCTCTCCTGTTTGATGTTGTCAATGGCTTTCATGATGCTGCCAATTCGATCGCAACGATTGTTTCTACCAAAGTGCTAACACCTTTTCAGGCAGTCATATGGGCTGCCTTCTTCAACTTTATTGCTTACCTCGTTTTCGGATTACATATTGCCAATACGATTGGCAAAGGAGTCGTCCATCCGGAAGTAGTAACGCTGCAGGTTGTCATGAGCGGTCTGCTTGCGGCTATTATCTGGAACCTCATCACCTGGTGGTTTGGCATTCCCACAAGTTCTTCTCATACCTTGATCGGAGGCTTTGTAGGCGCGGCGGTTGCCCATGCCGGATTTGCGGCGGTTTTTTATGCCGAGATTATCAAGATTGTCGCCTTTATTTTTTTGGCACCATTGATTGGGTTCCTGATCGCTGCCACGCTTTCTGTTATTCTGATCAATCTATGTAAGAACATGATGCCCGTAAAGGTTGACAAAACCTTCCGGCGTTTACAATTAATATCTGCGGCAGCTTATAGCCTGGGACACGGGGCAAATGATGCACAAAAAGTAATGGGTATCATTTTCGTTGCGCTGGTCGCTTCCAGGCAACTCATGGCAACGGCGCCAATTCCTTTTTGGGTCGTTATTTCTTGTCAGTCTGCCATGGCAATCGGAACGCTTATGGGAGGCTGGAGAATCGTTAAAACCATGGGAACGAGGATAACTCATCTCAGACCTTTTGAAGGTTTTAGTGCAGAAACAGGTGGAGCATTAACGCTTTTTGGAACGAGCCTATTAGGAATACCGGTAAGTACAACCCACACCATCACCGGCGCTATCATCGGTGTGGGTTCCGTTAAGAGATTGTCTGCAGTTAGGTGGGGTGTAACCACAAACATCATTATTGCATGGATCATCACTATACCGATAACTTCCTTATTGGCTGCATCCATCTACCTTATCTCATCGTTAATATTTTAAATTATGGCACATTATAAAACCTATATCAGCTATGTTATTCAAAAAGGAGAACAACATATCCATGAATCTTCTATTGAGGAATTCCCGTTCCCAAAATATTCCTTTTATCTGGATAATAGCTCCCAGCAAATTGTGAAATGGGCAGAAGAAAAACAGAAAACCCTCAATACCGGTGAAAAAGTAATTATCCTAAACTTTTTTAATGTTTCAAATGTAAAATGATCCGGTTAAGAATAAATTCAGAAAGCCAAAAGTTATAGATTTTGTGCGTTCGGTTAATCAATCAATCAATGGCCAGAAAGATGGTTTTATATTCACTCCGCCCTGGTAGCGGCAGTCCAGGCAGCTTTTTGGAGCGACAATCAGATCGGTGGCATCAGGAAAATAATACGGCCCGTAGGCGGTGTCGGGGTAATTATATACCAGCGTGTTCAACGGATCCACCCGGAGGTCCACGGTTTTACAAGCGTTGGCTGTATCCAAATGCTGTGACTGCCAGCCAGGAAGGCTTTTGTTGCTGATATAAATTCTTTTTTCCTGGACATTGCTGGCAGAAATAAATCCGAGGACCGGATTCGCAGGATTCGTTATACAATGCAGGTTCCCGGTAACCTGGGCAGGCTGAAGATCAAACAATCCGCCGAGGGACTGGGAATTCTGCTCAACCGTTAACCAGTAATCATATCCTTGTTGGGTAAGTGGGTATTGCCTGATCAGGAAACTGCAACCAACATCCAATATCGGATCGTTCTGTTGTATATCGGCAACCTGCATATGGCTGATTACGTCCTGGCTGAGCGCTATAGTGCTTCCAAGTAAGATATCTGCCGAGGGAAACGTTGACCAGCAGGCACTAATGCTATATCCCGCCGGCAGCGGATATACCATGCCGTTAGATTCCCCCCAGTTTGTACTAAAAGCTGAAAGATGTTTATAGGTTCCCAGGAAATCCCAGCGGTAATAGCGTGTCGCATTCGTTGGATCGTGCGCATTAACAAAAATATACGCAGCCTGAAGGCCGGTAACAGGATCATTCGCAAGTTCCCAGCTCAGGCTGTCAATCGGAGGAGCCTCTTTGGTAGAAACAAAATCGGACAGATATTTATTTCCATCTGAAGTAGTGATGGCTAGCTGGTACTGATGTATCGAATCCAGGTTCAACGCCGAACTTATGTAGATCCCTTCACCGGAAGAATCAATCAAATTATAAGAATTACCACCCGAAGACTGAATTGCTACCTGGGCATTCAATTCAGGTATATGCAGACCGGATTCATCCAGATTAACCGACCTGGAAAGCGTGATCATGCTTGTAAC
>PLEB01000457.1:0-1779 GCA_003136915.1 Chitinophagaceae bacterium | reverse complement strand
CTGATTCAAAGACCCAATATATAAAAAAAATACGCGATCATCTTATTTTCTGTCATAACGCCATGTTATTATATTTGATACATGAAAACAATCCATTAGAGAAATATCAAAACCAAATAAAATGATTACGCCCACAACCAAAATTCCGCTTGGTAGTTTCGCACTCATCGCAGGGCTTGCTATGCTTTTCATGGGGACCACTCCCTATGCTGAGTTTTTTGTGTACAATAAGCTTGTTGTTTCGGGGAATGCAGCAGAAACAGTCAAGAATATTGCAGGAAATGAGTCACTTTTCATGTCCGGTATATTTGCCTACCTGATAAACTTTATTGCAGATGTGGTTGCTGCCTGGGCGTTTTATGGTTTACTCAAACCAGTAAATGAAAGTCTCTCGCTGCTTACAGCGTGGTTTAGATAGGTGTATACGGTTATTAGCCTGGTTGCACTACTTAATCTAGTTACTGTTTTACGATTATTGAATAATGCGGATTCCCCGGTATTATCTGAACCAGATCTGCATACTCAGGTCATGCTTTCTCTTCATGCATTCAGAAATGGCTGGTCATTTGGATTTTACTTTTTTGGCATTCATCTCGGGCTCCTTGGTTATTTAATTTTCAGATCAAACTATATTCCCAGAATAATCGGGATATTGTTGATCATTGATGGTTTGGGCTGGATCATAAGTACATTACAACCATTTCTATTTCCCAACCTTAATCTAAGTTTTATCAGTATTACGTATTTTGGCGAATTAATCTTGTTGTTTTGGTTACTAATTAAGGGGGTAAGGATCAAGGAACCAAATCAGGCACTGAAGGATTCTGTTTAACCGGATCACATGGCTGTCCATCCCCCATCCACCATTAAAGTAGTTCCGGTAATCAAAGAGGCTGCCTGCGATGCGAGGAACAGAACCGCATTGGAAACTTCTCTTGGTTCTCCTATCCTGCCCAAAGCAATTTTGGACAGAACCGTTTCTTTAGCTTTTTTATCTGCCAGATATTCATCCGTACCGGGCGTGTAAATGAACGTGGGCGCTACCGCATTAACAGTAATGTTATATTGGGCCCACTCCACAGCTAGGCATTTGGTAAGGTGAGAAATCCCTGCTTTGGTCATGCAATAAACGGACTCCGTGGGAAGTGCAATAAAGCCGGCCTGCGAGCTGATGTTAATAATCCTTCCATATCGTTGTTTAATCATGCGCCTCCCCACCGCCTGGCTTGTAAAAAAAGTTCCTTTAAGATTTACGTCGAGCGTATAATCAAAATCTGATTCTGTAACATTTTCTATATAGTTCTCCGGAGCAACCCCGGCATTATTTATCAGGATATCAATTCTACCCAAATAACGCACTGCTTCTTCAACGGCAGCATGAATTTCTTCCATTTTACTTACATCCATTTGCATTGGAAACGCTTTTCGTCCCATGGATTCTATTTCTTTCACAAGGCCACTATCTGCCTTTACATTTTTCAAGCCAAGTGCAATATCTGCTCCGGCTTCCGCCAGGGCGAGTGCGCATGCCCTTCCAATGCCCCGTGCTGCACCGGTTACCAATGCAATTTTACCCGGCACCTTAACTTCATCTGTATATTTCATAATCCATAATACTAAAAAGTTATCAAATAGGAACCCATTGAGTTTTATTGATTCTAAAAATGACGGTTGAATTTGGCCGCGTCGATAAATGCAGATCTCCTAATGCCTTAATTCTTTTTCCTCCTATTTTTTCAACAGCCTTTTGAGAGCGAATATTGTTTTCGTTAACATAAA
>PLEB01000412.1 GCA_003136915.1 Chitinophagaceae bacterium | reverse complement strand
ACATATCTTACTCTCCGGGAATAATAATTCCGTCGCGGATGAGAGAATGTCCACAAACAAGGATGCCGCTATGTAAATCCGAATAAGGAATAGTTGCTTGTGTGCGCGAAATTTCCAACTGATCACAAAACTAACAAGGGTGGTAGCTATAAGGATCCAGTCAGTTAAGTAGTGGCTGGTGAAAATGGTGTTATTCATATGAACCCTATCGGTCAAAAGGGGCTACGAAAATATATGAACAATTAAATGAAGAGGAGGGGAAAAAACCCTTTTTTAGGATTATTTATTTCGTATATAGGATGTTTAGGATATTGTAAGCGATTACCCTTAGTTTGAATGAAAATAAAGCCTGCTTTTTTGTTTTCAACCACAGATCAACCACACAAAAAAGCAGGCAAATAAAATAGTAGCCCAACAATAGAAAGATAAGGTTTCAGAGGTATTGGAACAGGCCTTCTCAGGTTTTTCACAGGCTAGTTCGTTTGACCGGGGTACAGCGGCGGGGCCAGATATTTCAAGTAAAACGCGAATAATCAGAAAAAGAAGTTGATTGACATTGGACTTAGCACGGAATTCAGTGGATATTGGAAACTCTTTAATGGACGGTATTCTTCGGATATTGGATCTTTCAGGTCGCTTATTCCTGTCAATCAACTTGAAACAAAAGTAGAGGTGTACAAGTAACACACCTATAGCAGGAATGCCCATTTTTTAACATTCGGGTTTTACGAGCGCCATAGTAGGTTTCCTATCCTGGCATGGGGTATTTTCGCCAACTCACCGTAAATCAACGTGGTAGATTATTGTTGCCCGTATAATCCGAAATCGTTTAATTTAGTAATAACCCTATAGTAACTATCACCTTTTTTTGCCACTTTGAGCAATATTTCGATACCCTTGGCCTAAATTTGATGCCTTATGAAAAAATTAGAGACGGATCATACTATTAAAGTAATCATTGCAGACGATCATGCCCTCTTCCGGGCGGGCGTAAAAACGGCTCTTTCCGTTAAAAAAGACGTGGAACTGATCGCCGAAGCCGACAATGGTATGCAACTGCTGAACCTGCTTAAACACATGCAACCAGACGTGATCCTGCTGGACATCCAAATGCCCATCATGGATGGCATTGCTACCCTCCCCGAGATCCGCAAGCTTTATCCCGAGATTAAAGTGATCATCCTGTCCATGCACAACGATCATTCCATGATTTCAAAGCTTATGGAGATAGGCGCCAACTCTTATCTCACCAAAAACTCAGATTCAGAAAATATATATATGGCCATTAAAACCTGCTACGAGCAGGAGTTCTATTTTAATGAGCTCACCAATAAAGCCCTACTGAGCGGCCTGCGTACGCGTCGTTCAGAGTCTTCACTGCCTCAGGAAGCCAACCTCACCGAGAAAGAAACTACCATCCTGAAAATGATGTGTGAAGAGAAAACCACCAAGGAGATCGCCGACCTGGTGGATATCAGCCCCCGCACCGTAGAAGCCATCCGCGATAAACTCAAAACCAAGACCGGCGCCAGGTCTATGGCCGGGTTGGTTATGTATGCGGTGAAGAACGGGATTATTGAGCAACCGTGAAAGGGTTGATGGTTGATGGTTGATGGTTGATGGACTTTCTTGAAGTGCTATCCTTTTGTATAGTGGTTATAATTGATACAGCCTGAGGCCGTAATTTTGCATTTTCAAAAGATAATTCAAAATTTACGGTCATGGGAAATACAATATGGACAATAGACCCGGCACATTCGGAAATACAGTTTAAGGTGAGGCACCTGATGATCGCCAATGTAACCGGTCAATTCAGCAAATTCACAGGCACCGTTGAAACGGATGGAGAGGACATCACAACGGCAAAAGTTCATTTTACGGCAGACATTGATTCGATCTCCACAAACAATGATCAGCGGGACGCACACCTGAAAGGCGCCGATTTCTTCGAAGCCGAAAAACATCCAAGTCTTATTTTTGAAGGTGACAAACTCCGGAAGATCAAAGACGACAAATATGAACTCGAGGGAACGCTCACCATGCGCGGAATCAGTAAAAGGGAAAAGTTTGAGGTGGAATACGGCGGACTGATCCAGGACCCATGGGGTAATAGCAGGGTCGGCTTCATGCTGGAAGGAAAAATAAACCGGAAAGATTTCGGAGTGAACTTTGGTTTATCTGAGGCCACGGAGAAAGTGATGCTGAGCAATGAAGTCAGAATAAATGCAAACGCACAGTTTATCAGGCAGGCTTCAAAATAGCGCCCCATTCTGCTGCTTTCATCACATCCGCCTGTCTCGTAAAAATCTTGGTAGTTAACACGCGGTGAACTTCCTCATCCCTGTCTGCACAACAATCGGAAAGTACGGTGATGGCGTAATCTTTGTCTGCGGCTTCCCGCAACGTGGATAGAACAACACCGCTGGTGGCAATGCCCGTAAGCACAATATGCGATATGCCCTGGGATCGTAGAATAACCTCCAGATCGCTCCCCGTAAATGCACTTGTACGCTTTTTAATTATTTTAATATCGCAGGGTTGCGGCGCAACGGATTCATGCACCCGGAAAGCTTCTTCCGTGTCCAAAGACATGGCCGGATTGGTCCTTATTGCTGAAAAAGATTTGTTGTTCGGACTGGCTTCGGGATATCCTTTCCTGAATGCAACCACAACATATATAACTGGGATTTCATTCGACCTCGCCGTCTTTATCGCCCTGTTCATAGTCTCCATGAACGCGGCACTATCCCCGAGCATTTTTACCGTGGGTTCCTGAACATCCATCACCAGCAGCGCCGTTTTCTTATCCATATTGTTTTGTTCCATGATTTGATATTATTCTAATTTTGCAATTGATCAATATCCTGATTGATCATTCTTTCCAAAAACACCGTGTAAAATTAAGCATGTATCTTAACTAAGCAATTGATGCAAAGGGATTTAACTTCAAAATAATGACTCGCATGGCTCAAACGGGACAAACAGAATATACTCCAGGGGTTTGCAATATCGGAGCGGCAGAAATTGCCAGGAGGCGAAATCTTGGCTGGATCATGCTTATAATCACCATAGCGCTGCTTGCGGTGATGATATGGTACAAAGTGAATACCTGGTGGCGAATCCTTGTTTTCTTTCCGGCCATGGTATCGGCATCCGGATTTTTGCAGGCCCGACTTCATTTCTGCTCAGGGTTTGCCAACAAAGGCGTTTATAATTTTGGAACGCCCGGCACGGTTCAACAGGTTACCGACGAAGCCTCCAGGGAAAAAGACCGACGCAGAGGAAATCAGATATCGCTTTATGCTGCTATTATTGGAGCGGGGGTGGCGATTTTGAGTTTGGTTTTTTAATAAGTAATAAGTAAAAATTAAAAATTAATAAGTAAAAAATGGTGCGAGCTAAGTCCGTCAACCGTCAATGGGCAACGCATTTCCACC
>PLEB01000040.1 GCA_003136915.1 Chitinophagaceae bacterium | reverse complement strand
GTTACTTCTCCGATCACCACCATACTGGCAATTTCATTTGCACGCTTGCGGTGCTTATCGCAAATCACCATTTCCGCATTGAAATAGGACGCAATTTCCCGGATCCGGTTGGCGCTTCCCACATCAGGGGCGGCAAAGGTAAGGTTTTCGAGCTTAAGATTTTCTATGTAAGGGATGAAAATGGCGGAACTGTCCAGGTGATCCACCGGGATATCAAAGTAACCCTGTATCTGCGGGGCATGCAGGTCCATCGTGATCACCCTGTCTGCTCCGGCCGCAACTAACATATTGGCAACCAGCTTGGAACCAATGGCAACACGGGGCTTGTCCTTACGGTCCTGGCGGGCATAGCCATAATAGGGTATCACCGGCACCACCTTATAAGCCGAGGCTCTGCGGGCGGCATCAATCATGAGGAGCAATTCCATCAGATTGTCTGTTGGGGCGAAAGTGCTTTGTACAAGGAACACCATATCGCCCCGGACACTCTCGTTGAAAATTGGTTGAATTTCGCCATCACTAAAATGCTGGATGGTTATTTTTCCCGGAGGACAGCCATAACGACGTGTAATTTTCTCTGCCAGGTACTGTGAACCATTACCTGAAAATATCTTGGCAATTCCTTGCATAGGCGAAAGTGTTGGACGAAGATATAATCTTAAAGGAAAAGCCTGAAGGAATAGGGTAAATATTTAAGACTCCGGATCAAATCGTTGATGGTTGATAGTTGATGGTTGATGGAATTCAGGTGCGGACCCGCACACAAAGGCCGTCAACTGTCAACTGTCAACCGTCAACNNATAGAAGCCAACTCAGGTTTAGCGGAAGACTTTAAAGTATAGGTATTTTTTTCAGAAGATTTGCTATTGCTGTTCACCACATAAAATATGGAGGAGCAAACAAAAATGGAAAAGAATAATGCTACAAGGTACATGCCAACGCAGAAGAAGAAGGAGTTCCAGCCTCCTATGGCAGAAAGGGTAGATTTGGCTTTCATGGATATAATATTAGTTTTTCAAAAAAGGATACCAGTGCGGGGTATTACGGTCCTTACCGAAATATACCACGAACAGGGATTGTATGGAATAAAAATAGTCCCTATAATTGGATCATGCAAGCGCAAAATTACTCAATTAAGAGCTGGGCGCCAGATGACTGTCCCCGCGAAAAACTACTTAGTAAAAATGCCGAAAACCTGACAGATTCCGAGCTGCTGGCTATCCTGATCAACCAAGGTACAAGGCAGAAAAATGCCGTGGATCTTGCCAAGGAGCTATTGTGTTCCGTAAGATATAATTTGAATGAACTTGGCAAGTTGGGAGTTCATGATCTGCTGAAAATCAAAGGAATAGGTAAGGTAAAGGCAGTCGTCATCCTGGCTGCCCTGGAATTGGGCCGCCGCCGCCAGACCATTGGGGCCCTTGACAAGCCCGTTGTCCGGGATAGCCATCAGGTGGCCAACTACCTTCGGACCATGCTTCAGGATTACTGCTATGAGGTATTTGCCGTTATTTACCTGAATCAGGCCAATCGCGTAAACCATTTTGAGGTGGTCAGCCANNAGGCGCATGCCGTCAATCTAATCCTTTGCCACAATCATCCATCAGGCAACCTTAAACCAAGTAAAGCTGACGAGGACCTGACGTTTAAGATCCGCGAGGCTGCCAAATTCCTTGATATTAAAGTAATCGATCATATCATTGTAAGCCATGAAGGTTATTTCAGTTTCGCAGACAATGGTATGATGTGATGGGAGACCACCCATCATGTGATGTGACGGATGAAAGATGCAAAAGAAGTGAAGGGTTCACTATGCCTGAGCAGTGGGTCCGCCGAAATTCATGGGAATCTGAACATCTTCCAGGTCCTGGATTTTTCCATTAGCAGTTTCAAAACGATTTACATTTTCGCTGAGCGCTTTCATAAATCGCTTGGCATGCTGGGGCGTGAAAATGATCCTGGATTTTACCTTACTCTTGGGAGTGCCCGGCATCACGTTAACAAAATCGATAACGAATTCAGCATGACTATGGGTTATGATGGCCAGGTTGGCGTATTCCCCTTCAGCTACCTGTTCGCTGATCTCTATGTTGAGCTGATTGGTATTTTGGGGTCCTTCCATTTTTGAAGTAAAGGTATTACTTAATTAAAAAGTAAAAAGTAAAAATAGGTTCCGATTTTTTACTTTTTACTTTTTACTTTTCAATTTGAAAACTACTCATTTAAATAAAGCACCAGTTTTTTCAAATAGTTTTCATCTATCTCCTCCGAATTATGATCCCCGTAAAAATTATCCAGCTTCTTTGTATCGTCTTTAACTGCATTCTTAATAGACTTAATCTTTAATGTAACAGGCTTCATTTCTCCCCGGTGAAAAATAAAATAGGCAGGTTCATCTACGTACTCGTCATAAGGCTTTCCGGATTCTGTAATTCCATCCGTATGGTAATCAGATTTTTTAAGCTTTGTATTGAGGTTTTTGTATAAACTGTATTTCAGACTGTCAGCTTTAACGAGTACCAGGACAAACCGGTCAGGGTTGATCTGATCCTGTTTTTCGAAATAAAAACTTACTCCATTTTCTTCCAGGTTCATTGATTTTATGGACTCCTTGTTAACTTCAATGATTTCTTTCTTATCCCTGGTCACCAATAAGGAATTGCTGATCTTGTCAAAATTGAAAAAATAATCGTTCCCTGTAATTTCCTTATTAGAACTGTTGATCACGGATCCCTTCACCCATTGATCGAAAAAATACCGTCTTCCCTTTGTATTCTCCGCAGTATTAAAAGCATTGAAGGTATATCCATTCGCGATAGGATGGGGCGAATACACGCCAAAGTCTTTGAAAGTCGACCCGGCTATTGTGGAAGGCTGGCTAAAAGCAATTGAATAAAAAGAAAATAAACAAAAGATCGAAATAATAGTCTTTTTCAATATCATCGGGTCGGTCATTTAATTAAAAAGTAAAAATTAAAAAGTCGAGACTCATTTTTACTTTTTAATTTTTAATNNTACGATGGTCGTCGGCAAATGAATTCAGCTTTTGAGAGTCTTTTTTCACGGCATCCCTGATTGATTTGTACTTCAGGCCAACCATTTTTAATTCTCCCTGGTACATGATATAATAAACCGGCGCATCCACATATTCGTCGTAAGGGTTTCCGCTTTCTGCAATGCCATCCGTATTATAGTC
>PLEB01000221.1 GCA_003136915.1 Chitinophagaceae bacterium | reverse complement strand
ATTTCCCGAAGCCTGAAACCATGAAACCGGTTTTACAGCTCCCTGTAATTCCAAACCCAGCCGATAGCTCCTCGGCGTATTGGTGCGCGTGTATTCACCGACATCGTTAATTTTTCCGGTAAGGACCAGTTGATCGTGATATAGCATATAGTATCCGGTAATGCCCCAGTTGAAAAGCGGTCGTTTTTTGTTTAGGCCAAGTTCAAAATCATGCAACATTTCCGGTTTGGGTTGTTCCGCAGCTCCAGCTTCAAAGTCATCATGGTTGGGTTCATGCTGTGCCATTGCATAAGAAAAATATCCCTGCCATGGTCCGCGGGCATATGAAACTCCTGCTTTCGGATTCAGAAAATTATACTTGTTCCAAACCTTCAGTGAAGGGTCATCTTCAAAACCATCTATCCTGTAATTGATCCGTCGGAATTGCAGGTCTGCAAAACTGCTGAAGTAATTTCCCAGATCCTGCTGCCATTTTGCATAAATATTTTCATCTGTTTTCCGCGATGGTTCATTATAATACCTGTAATCATCGGGAATACCGCCCAATGCAGACCAGATCACGTATCCGTAATGACCGCCATCGTACTCATCCCATCCTCCGCCAAGTGTAAGTTCTGTTCCTCGTTTTTTATACTGGAAAGAAAAAATACCTCCGTAGAAAAAATTGTCGAGCCATTTCTGCCTGATGAGGTCGGTGTTACTGAAGCTGGTATCACCAACGCTGTAACTGGGCAAACCATAATCTGCATAGGCTGCATTATTTTTATATTCTTCATAATATCCCTTTCCCCGGGTAAGGAAAGCTGCTATGTTTGCTGATAAAAAATCGGAAAACTGGTGGTTGAGAAATCCCTGATAATGATTTTGTATATAATTGTCCGTTTGATTTTTATAAGTGAAATAATTGTAGGTACGCGGATTAGACTGAAAGAGATTTATGGAATCCTGGACTGTATTGTAGAGAGCGCCGCTGTAGCCTGAATTATTTAAGTAATGCTCTTCGAGCTGCGTTGGATTTCCGTAAAGCTTGGCCTCGGGCACACCGTTCCAGGCCTGGTAGGTTTTTTCGGCGCCCATTATTATATTTAGCCGGAAAGAGGTCTTTTTACTGAGGTAGGCGGCGGAGAAATAAGCGGATTTTAAATCGCTGGTCGCCCTGTCGACATACCCATCGCTGCTTATGCGGGACAGGCGAATATCAACTGTGAAATGTTCTCCTAGTAATCCGCTGCCCGCCTTAAGGGTATTTTTCCAGGTATTAAAAGAACCAAAACTGTTATTGAATTCTGCGTATGGATCCGGGTTGAATTCATTAGTCGCAAAATTAATACTCGCCCCAAATGCTCCTGCGCCATTGGAAGAAGTGCCAATGCCTCGCTGTATTTGTACATTACTGGCAGAAGAAGCGAAGTCCGGCAGGTCCACAAAGTAAATTGCCTGCGACTCCGCATCATTATACGGGAGGCCGTTTAGGGTCATATTGATGCGCGTGACATCTGTTCCGCGGATCGAAATCTCTGTATAGCCAACACCATTTCCTGCATCAGAGCTCGCAAGCACCGAAGGCTGTTGGTTAAGTATTAAAGGAATATCCTGTCCAATGTTGTTTTTGGCAATCTCCGCACCTGAAATATTGGTTTTCGTAAAAGGTGCTTTGTCTCCTGCAAGGATGGCAATCACTTCTACAGGTTGAAGGAATAGGCCGGGATGTTTTACGCTAAGCGAATCTGAAAAAGAAGTTTGGGCGCTGTCTCTCGGAGCCCGTTGGGAAAATGAAGCGAGGCTTAATCCGCAGCACAGGGAAATAATAAGCAGGGTTTTCATTTTTGGCATTTAAGAATGAATAATAAACATTCCTGAAATCAGGTATTCAAACAGGAAATGCCGACAAAGTGGTGAAGAAAATTAAGCCACCTCCCTGCGCAGGCATTATCCTGTTCAGGTTCTACGGGTATTATCTCAGCCTATCCATATAGGAATCAGCACCCCGGGAACTTGAGAAACAGCCGCGTTAACGGCCATGTATGATGCAAATATACAGTAACAATGAAAGCTAAGATCACCCTATCTTTGCACTCCTTAAAATGAGTGTACGATGGGTATGGATCGCAATACGGTAATTGGTTTTGTGCTTTTGGGTCTTTTATTGTTCACGTATCTTTTTACAGCTACAAGAAATAGTCAGGAACTTCAGCGGCAACACCAGCACCAGGCGGACTCCCTCGCGGTAGTACAAAAACTCCAGGAGGCCAGGCTCAACAACCACGATACTACCAGTGCTAAAGTCCAGGCCCGGGATACGGTTGCCGGATGGAGCCAGGCCATGGAAGGCACCGAAAAACTCATAACAGTAGAAAATAATTTGTTGAAAATTGTTTTCAGCAACAAAGGCGGACAACCCAGGGAAGTGGTTTTAAAGAACTTCAAATCCTACGATAGTACGCTGGTAAAGCTGGTCGATCCTTCGGTACCCAACCGGATAAATTATCCTGTTAATACCGGCCTTAACCAGACTGCACAGATCGCCGATCTTTATTTTGAGGCCGGCGAGCTTCAAAAAAATCCCGATGGCAGTCAGAAACTGATATTCAAGCTTCCCGCACCTAACGGGGAATCCATTGAACACGAATACAGCATCCGCCCCGACAGTTATCTTGTTGACTGGAACCTGGTTATTACCCAGGCTAATAATTTATTCTCCCAGAATAACCTGAATGTCAGCTGGCTTGTGGAAATGAAACAGACGCAGCCATTTGTGGATTACGAAAAAAGACTCACCAATGTTTGCTTTTCCGAGGAAAATGAATTCGACTATATTTCTTCCAAAACGGATAAGACCTTCGATAAGCCCGTGCAATGGATATCAGCAACACAACAGTTTTTTAACCGCACCCTGATTGCAAAGAATAATTTTGAAAGTGGCAACGTGCACTGGACCCGGGAAACAGCGGATACCTCCTCCCTGCTGGGCACGGCTGATATTCATCTGCAGACAAAACTTCCCGGCAATGCCGCTACATTGAATTTTCAATGGTATTACGGCCCCAATGACTATCATATTTTAAAGCATGCTGCTCCCGGTATGGACCGGATTGTGGACCTCGGACGGGATATGTACTCATTTGTGCGACCCATCAACGTGTACGTTATTATGCCGGTCTTCAGCTTCTTTAAACAGTTTGTCAGCAGTTATGGCATCGCCATCCTGCTGCTTACGCTTTTCATACGCCTGCTGACTTCTCCATTGGTGTATAGCAGTTATCTCAGCGGTGCGAAGATGAAGGCCCTGCGTCCGGAAATAGATGCAATGAAAAAAAGAGTAGGCGGGGACCAGCAGCAAATGGGCGTGGAACAGATGAAGCTATTCAGAGAAGCGGGAGTAAACCCGCTCGGGGGCTGTATTCCGGCCCTGCTGCAGATCCCGATATTTTTTGCCTTGTATACTTTCTTTAATTCGAATGTTGCGCTGAGGGGACAACCATTTTTATGGGCAAAAGATCTATCTATTTATGATGTGGTGGTAAAACTGGGATTCAGCATTCCGGCTTATGGAAATCATATCAGTCTGTTTGCAACCATTGCAGTAATCACCAGCTTCCTGATCTCGCTTTATGGGATGAGCATGACGCCGGATCAGAGCAATCCGGCAATGAAATACATGCCCTATTTTATGCCCATTATGCTCTTGCTGTTTTTCAACCGTCTTCCTGCGGCTCTTACCTGGTATTATACCGTATCTAACCTCATCACCCTTACCCTGCAATGGGTGATTCAGAATTATATTATTGATCACGACAAGGTGCTTGCCAAACTGCAGGCAAACCGGAACAAACCCAAAACCAAGCCCAAATGGCAGGAGCGGTTTGAGCAGATGCAGGAAGCACAGAAAAAAGTACAGCAGATCAAAGGCAAGAAACCCTGAGCAGTAGCGTTTGTACCTGGAAGATATATCGTCTCATGAAAAATAAACTCCTGTATGCGCTGCCTTTATTGCTTCCCGGTTTTCTTTCCGCGCAAAAAAGAGTAGGGGAGCTAACGCTGGTTTACAACTATATGGTGAGTTCAGATGCGGGGAAACAGATAAACGCATTAGCAACTTTTTACATCAAGGGAAATCTGAGCCGTTCAGAAATGACTAACAATTTATTTTCTTCCACAATCATTTATGATTCGAAAGCGGGTACCGGGGTAATTCTGAAAGAAGTGAACGGACAAAAATTACTCATCCGGATGAATGAGGAAAACTGGAATCAAAAAAACGGCAAATACAATAATGTTCAATTCACAAAAACCCCCGAAACGAAAATGATTGCTGGCTATTCCTGTTTGAGCGCAACTGCATCAACACCCGGGGGGTACAATATAACGGTATTCTATACCCGGGATCTGATACCTGAAAATAAAGCCTATGATCCGCCTTTTAAAAATCTGGACG
>PLEB01000416.1:2951-5714 GCA_003136915.1 Chitinophagaceae bacterium | reverse complement strand
ACTCCGGACTGTCAGCGAATAAGTATACTATTAGGATAGAACAAGGGTTAGGAGGAATATCAGACAGGCATAAAAGGAATAATTACACGGAAACATAACCTAAGGGGGTACCTAACAAAAAGCCTGCAAAGCAGGATGGTAATATATTTATGGGGTATCAAAATTTGGATGTCGTTCCTTATGGCGTACTATTAAGATGATTTTTATATTCTGATAACTATGCCTTAATTATCTAGAAATAATCAATCCTATTTTGGTGCTATCTTTAATTATTATTTGAGGAAATAAATCATCTTTCGTGTTAGGTATTCCATCTTCTCCTGATGAAAATAATAAGTATTTTTCCCCTAGCTTTTTGTAATTATAATATGTATTTTTTTGTCCCAGATTTAATTGAATAGCATCATGTATAAATGCCGATTTGTCCTCCCTTTGAATTTGCACCAAGCTGTCAGGATATTGCCCATGTTCCAGTTTGTAGAATTCGATATTTTTTACAAGGCTATTTAATTCAGTTTGCGAAATTTCGGCAAAGCTGTGCCTGAAGATTGGCGCATTCTTGCCGGCATAAAAAAAGGATCCATATACAATAATTGAGAATACAATTCCAAATGCGCCAATCATTGAAAGCCATTTATCTTTGTATTTCAGAAGACCATATAAAAGCAGCCCGAATCCTACAAATGCACCAACCAAAGGAATTAGACAAAGTAATCCTAACAGATATGACGGTTTTGATTTTTGTGAAATGCCAGTATTTTCCATAATAATGATTCCCTGGGTTGCACTAAATTATTCTTTTCTCCAAAGCCATCTCAAATTGAAATTGGTTCTTATTTCTGAAACGCCGGATGATACTTCTCCAATGTCTTCCGCAAATATTCCCGGTCGAGATGAGTATAGATTTCAGTAGTAGTAATGCTCTCATGCCCCAACATCTCCTGCACCGCACGCAGATCAGCACCGCCCTCCACAAGATGGGTTGCAAATGAATGCCGGAATGTATGCGGAGAAACGGTTTTCTTAATTCCCGCGCGCTTAACAATCTCTTTCAACAAAATAAAAATCATCTGCCGCGATAGCCTGGCACCTCGGCGGTTGAGAAACAGAATGTCCTCGTTGCCAGGTTTGATGCTCGCATGTACTCGCACCTGGTTGCGATATATGAAAATATATTTGAGGGCTGTTTTCCCGATTGGCACCAATCTTTCCTTATCGCCTTTGCCTGTTACTTTAATAAATCCCAGGTCGGGGTAAAGCGAGGAGAGGCGGAGGCTCACTACTTCACTCACGCGCAAGCCACAACTGTACATGGTTTCGAGAATTGCGCGGTTTCTTTCGCCTTCAGGTTTGCTGAGGTCGACGGATTCAAGGATCTGGGTGATCTCTGAAACACTCAAAAAATCGGGCAGGGCTCTTTTGAGCTTTGGTGTTTCGAGTAGCAATGTGGGATTTTTGGTTACAATGTTTTCCAGCAGGCAGTATTTATAAAAGGAGCGGATTCCGGAGAGGATCCTCGATTGCGAGGTAGCCGTCATTCCGAGTGCGCCGATCCATTTCACAAATTCCTGGAGATCTTTTAGTCCAATGTCCTGCGGCGAATGACGGCTCTTTCTGAGTTCGAGGAATTGGGTAAATTTTTCAATGTCCCGCAGATAGGCTTCCACGGAATTGTCGGAGAGTGATTTTTCCAATTGCAGCCAGGCTTTGAATCCTTTTTTAACGGAGGACCACATCGTAGTGCTAAGGTGCGAATAATAGATCAATGAGTCATCCGTAAAGGCGGGAATTTTAACGGGAGCGGTTACTTTTTCAATTCCCATTTTCCTTCCGCAAATCCTTCCTGCATTTGCGTAACGAGACGGTAAGTGGCCGGACAATAAGCTATATTCTGCTTATACACATTCCCGTATTCCACAATTTTCTTCGTACCGTGGTGCGGAAACCCAGCGCAATCGCCTGGGCGCACATCATAGATTTGGCAATGGTTTGTTTTCAGGTCCAAGAACTGGCAGGGCGCCTCCTTATTTATCCAATCTCCGCTCCGGTCCTTATACAACCATTTTTCACGAAAGGCCCGCTGGCTCATGCCCAGGTAAGCCGAGATCCGCGCAATGTCTTTTTGGGTATAGGTGGGTGACATGGTCTTGCAGCAGTTGGCGCAATCCAGACAGTCCGTCCCNNTTTTTTTCCAGCCTGCTGAGAAAGAGCCTGAGTTTTCTTTTATTGCGGCTAACCAATTGTCTGAATGTTCTGAGATTAATGGTCTGATTACTCATGGAAGGGAAAGGTTCTTAAATATTTACTTTGGTATTAGAATGGCGAATATATCAATCATCAAAATGAATACCTATTTTTTTCATCAGGAGCGTTGCATTCAGGCTCGCGCAGATCCCGCTCCTGAGCCGGTAGTCGAAATATAATTCTCCATCCCTCACCTGGCCATCAAAATGATAGTTGATCACGGAAGAAGGGTCGCGGTCTGATTCTGACCTCGCCAGGGCAGTGTCGTGCGTGGCCATGACGGCAACAGCTTTTTCGCTTATCAGCTGACGAATCAGGGCCCTCGAACCAGCATGACGGTCATCGGAATTTGTGCCACGCAACACTTCATCAAGCAGTATGAATACCGGCTCCTTGCGGTTCACTCGTTCGATGATATATTGAAGTTTTTTAAGTTCCGCATAAAATGTGGAGGTGTTCTCAGCAAGATTGTCGGCCACCCGCATACTGCTGAGCAGGTGCATCCAGCTGGCTTCAAAT
>PLEB01000416.1:0-2924 GCA_003136915.1 Chitinophagaceae bacterium | reverse complement strand
TCATTTGCCTTCAGGTTAAAATACCGGTCGTTGATTAAAGGGAAGCTCCAGTCCGGTTTATTGCGAATGAGAGAAGCTATACTAATGACCACTTCAATCTCTGCAATAGCCCGGAACCAGGGGGGCAGCATATGTTTGTTCTTTTTCTTCCAGGCCGTAAGCGCAATCATTTGTTGGAGATCCCATAGGATGAAACTGTTCAGGAAAAAGAATACGATCAGGTTCAGCCTGTAGTCGAACCGCTTCAGGATCCTATGGAACTGCCTGATCGTGACAGAAGGGATTCCTGATGCACTGATTTTCTTTTTTAACTGCTGAAGAAAATCCGACTGAAAGTTTTCCTTTTCCAGCGAATGCAATTGCTCATAAAGGGCATTCATCTGCGGTTCAATACGTGAGAGTAAGGTCCAGGTCGGGTGCACTTTAGAACTGATCAGGAAAGAAATGCCCAAAAAACAAACCAGGGCCATTAGGAAACCGGAAAGTGAAATCCGATCCGATATATATAGGGCCAGAATGGTTAAACTTATCAATGAGTAAACTATCACCAGGACCTTCCAATAAGGTTTTTCAAAGATCCCTGCAGGCCCCTCTATCCATTGCTCAAGCCGTTTTTCCGTTTGGAAGCTGATCGGATCGGCCATTGCGTTGGATTGGAATTGCTGGGACCATTCCATTTTTCCTGCTATTTCTTTTGCGGCTTCCTGTTTCTCTTTGATCTGGCCGACGGGAAGGGGCTTGAGCAAATGATGCGAAAGCAATTTCCTCGACTGATCTGCATGGCAGCGGCTGAGGAACTGATACAGGGAGGCCGGACCAACCAGATCGAGATCCGATGCGTAGGCATGAACAGGATCCGCGAAAGCGTGGCCATCGTCATACGCCGAAAGACGCTGATGAATGGCATCTATTTCGTGCTGATTGATCAGGATCAGCCGTTCATGATTTTTTATCTGTTCAGATTTTGCGTCATCGGCAAGCACCAAAATGCCAAGACCGATCCCGCAAAAAAGAATGGATAATGCCGATGAACCCAAAGCGGGCCAATAAACATAAACAAGCGCAGCACCAAGCAAAAAGACAGCAAGCCTTGCCCATGCCAGTGTGCTTTTTATTTTATTTGCCTTGCTGACGGAAAGCTGACGGCGCTGAATATTTGCCCGATAAATCTGGAGAATTCCGGTGGCCTGATCCTGATGCGTACTCATCACCACCAATATACATCTTCTATAAAAAAGAAATCCGGTTTGTCTTTTGTATCCACCAGGATGGAAAGAATATCATATTGAATCAGCTTCCATTGCGGGTATTTCTCCTGATAAGCCACTCCCGCTTTCAATAAATGGCCCATTTTCTTCCTTCCAACCCAATCCTCCGGCATCCCAAACCGGTCATCATGCCTTGATTTAACTTCTATAAAGTGCAATACTTCTTCCCTGGAAGCGACAATATCCACTTCATACCGGCCCGATTTCCAATTCAGGGCCAAAAGCTGAAACCCACGCTGACAAAGCCATTCAGCCGCCATTTCCTCCCCAGCTTTCCCAAATTCATTATGTGCGGCCATTTTTGCTTTACTTTGAGCCACTAATAAAAAATATGGAACTGAGTAAAAATAAGGTGATGCCCATCCGGGGCAAAGTACAACACTATGCCTGGGGCGGGTTAAGCTACCTTCCGGAATTGTTGAAATTGCCGGTAAAAAAGGGTGAAACTTACGCTGAATATTGGCTGGGGGCGCATAGTATGGACAGTGCAGAACTGGAACCAACCGACAAAGGAAAAATATTGCTTAAAAATTATATCGATGCTTTCCCGAAGGAAACGCTAGGTGCAACAGTTGCTGAACAATTTGGCCAGTTGCCTTACCTGCTTAAAATTTTGGATGTAAAGGACATGCTTTCCATCCAGGTACATCCTTCCAAAGCAAATGCACAGAAAGAGTTTGAAGAGGAGAATAAAAAAGGTACCGCTCTAACCGATCCACAAAGAAATTATAAAGACGATAATCACAAGCCGGAACTCATGATGGCACTGAGTGAATTCTGGCTATTGCATGGATTTAAATCTATTAAAGTGCTGGAGCGCATCCTGCATGAAATTCCTGAACTACATTTTCTCGTCCCTGTTTTCGGTAACGGAAATTACAAGGCCCTTTACCAGCAGGTGATGGAAATGCCGCAGGGACAATTAAACAGACAATTAAACACTTTGCTTGACCGGATCGTTCCGCATTACCAGGTGGGAAAGCTGAAAAAAAATAAAGAAGATTTCTGGGCCGCAAGGGCAGCGCTGACTTATAGTAAGAAGGGAGATGTTGACCGGGGCATTTTTTCGATTTATTTTTTTAACCTCGTGCAATTAAGTCCGGGCCAGGCGGTCTTTCAGGATTCCGGTGTGCCGCATGCTTATCTCGAAGGGCAAAATGTGGAGATCATGGCCAACTCTGACAATGTGCTTCGTGGCGGACTCACGCCAAAGCATGTGAACGTGTCAGAACTGATGAAGCATCTGAAATTTGAACCGACCTCTCCGCATATTATATCCGGAAAGCCTGCCGGGGCCGACATTGATATCTTTCCCACCGCCGCGCCCGATTTCGAGCTCGGCCGTATTCATCTTTCAAAAGCCAGGGATCTTGAATTGGTATCAAACTCTACCCAGCTTTTTATCGTATTAGAAGGAGAGGTGAAGGTTACGGAGAAGGGGAGTGATGGTTTTGCAAGAAAAAAAGGTGAGGCCTGGGTGAGTTTTGACGCTGCTCAATCCAACCTGAAAGCAGTTGAGAATTCAGTGATCTACCGGGCGGCTGTTCCGGCGGGAAATTGATAATGGAAAGGTTATAATTATGAGTTATGGGTTATGAGTTATGGATGAAGCACTCATCACCCATAACTCATAACCCATAACTTATCCTTTTGACC
>PLEB01000063.1 GCA_003136915.1 Chitinophagaceae bacterium | reverse complement strand
TTCAGGAACCAGCTTTCAAAGGCTGATGGCGGGAGATAGATTCCCTGATCCAGCATGGAATGAAAGAATTTTTTAAAGCGTTCCGTGTTGCAGGCTGAAGCCGTTGCAAAATCTCTTACCGGCTGTTCACTGAAATGCACACTGATCATCGACCCAAAATGATTGATCACAAACGGAAACCCTTTTTTCTCTAATGCTTTCTGCAGTCCTTCTTTCAGGTACTGTGTCTTTTTTCCCAATTCTGTATAGATCTCCGGATTTTCTTTTAATATTCTCAAAGTAGTAAGTCCGGCTATCATTGCAATAGGATTTCCGCTAAGTGTTCCGGCCTGATATACTTTTCCCAGGGGAGCGATCTGTTCCATGATCTCTTTCCGTCCGCCGAATGCGCCTACGGGCATTCCACCGCCAATCACTTTTCCATATGTTACCAGATCGGCACGGATACCCAGTTTTTCCTGTGCGCCGCCGGGAGCGAGCCGGAATCCAGTCATCACTTCATCAAAGATCAACAGCATGTTCTCTGCATCGCAAACGGATCTCAGCTCTTCAAGAAATCCTTTTTCCGGAAGGATACATCCCATATTGCCGGCAATGGGCTCTACAATGATCGCAGCGATTTCCCCCCGGTATGTTTTTATCAGTTGCCGCAAAGCTTCGGTATCATTAAATGCACAGGTAAGTGTGTCCTGCGCAGTGCCGGCAGTTACTCCCGGTACTTCCTGGATATTGAATGTTGCCATTCCGCTTCCCGCCTTTACCAGAAAAGAATCAGCATGGCCGTGATAATGACCTTCAAACTTGATGAACTTATTTTTGCCCGTAAATCCCCGGGCAAGACGGATTGCGCTCATACAAGCCTCCGTACCGCTGCTCACCATCCGGATCAGATCAACATTCGGAACCGTACCGGTAATGAGTTCCGCCATCTCCACTTCCAGTTCGGTAGGTGTACCGTAAGAAGTTGAATACGCAACTCTTTCCTGAATCGCCTTAACAACGGGATCATAAGCATGACCGAGGATCATCGGACCCCAGGACGATATATAATCAATGTATTTATTTCCATCTGCATCAAAGAGGTAAGCACCCTTTGCTTTGCTCATGAACAACGGTGTGCCACCCACGCTCCTAAAGGCACGCACCGGAGAATTGACCCCGCCAGGAATTATTTTTTGCGCCCGCCTAAAAAGATCGTAACTGTTCGTGATATTCATAGTAAATGATATACGGCAGGAATCATTATGAACCAAGCATCCTTGCGGCATCCCTGGCAAAATAAGTTGCAATCAGATCGGCGCCTGCTCTTTTAATGGCAGTCAGGGTCTCCAGGATGGCTTTGTTCTCATCGAGCCATCCCATTTTGGCCGCAGCTTTTATCATGGCATATTCACCGCTTATATTGTACGCACTAACGGGTACGTGTATCGCATTTTTTACTTCACGGATGATATCCAGATAGGCAAGTGCCGGTTTTACCATAACGATGTCGGCTCCTTCCTCCACATCCTGAAGCGCTTCCTTTACGGCTTCTGTGCGATTCGCATAATCCATCTGGTAGGTTTTCTTATCTCCAAATCCCGGAGAGGAATCCAATGCATCGCGGAACGGTCCGTAAAAACATGAGGCATATTTTGCACTATAGGCCATGATGCCTGTTCCTGAATATCCATTTTTTTCAAAAGCATTCCTGATAGCGCCGATCCTTCCATCCATCATATCACTGGGAGCTACGAAATCGACTCCCGCTTCAGCATGACTCAGGCTCATCTTTACCAACGCTTCCACGGTTTCATCATTAACAATTTCGCCATCTTTTACAATGCCATCATGTCCATAGGATGAGTAGGGATCCAGCGCGACATCGGTCATGATCAGCATGCCCGGAACCGCCTGTTTTATTTCCCGGATACTTCGCTGCATAAGTCCATCCCTGGCCCAGGATTCTTTTCCGGTATTGTCTTTCAACTCCTCTTTGCATTTGATGAAGATTAAAATGCTTTTTAATCCCATCCCGTATAATTCTTTTACTTCGCTTACGGTTACATCAAGACTATTCCTGTAGTATCCGGGCATGGAAGCAATCTCGGTGCGCACCTGCTTCCCTTCATCAATGAATAAGGGTACGATAAAATCGTTTGGAGAAAGGCTTGTTTCTGCAACCAGGCTACGGATCGCCGGCGAAGCTCTTAATATTCTGGATCGTTTTTGTAAGTGCATTTTTTTAAAGTAAAAAGTAAAAATTAAAAAGTAAAAAAATTTTAACAATAGGGCCACAAGAAATTCTTGATGGTTCTATTTGCACATTCAATGTTCCATACATTGTCCACTATCAATTTTCAAATTTTCAATTACCCATTCTCTTGGCTTCAAACATACCTGCAGTAGTTCATCTTCTTTTGTACCTGGAACGGGAAGATAATCATAGACCCATCTGGCCCTGGGCGGAAGACTCATTAATATGCTTTCCGTTCTTCCCCTGGTTTTTAATCCGAATAAAGTGCCGCGGTCATGGATTAGATTAAACTCCACATATCTTCCCCTCCTGATCTCCTGCCAGAAAATTTCTTTCTCAGTATAGGGAATTTCTTTTCTTCTATTTACGATAGGAAGATAAGCTTCTAAGAACGCATCTCCGTTTTGCTGTTGAAATTCAAACAATTTTTCTGCTCCCGCTTCGTCAGCCGGCCTGAGGTGATCATAAAATATACCACCGATTCCACGGGTTTCCCTGTTCCTGTGCGTATTGGAAAAATATTCGTCGCAGTTTTTTTTATATATTGGGTATAATGCATTATCAAAGTGATCCAGTACGTTTTTTATTGTCAGGTGAAAATGAATTGCATCTTCTTCAAACAGATAATATGGAGTGAGATCGGTTCCACCGCCAAACCACCTGTCCTTCAGGTAACCGGCCTCATCGTATACTTCAAAGAAGCGCCAGTTGGCATGCACCGTGGGCACGAATGGATTCATGGGATGGATAACCAGCGATAATCCACAGGCAAACCAGGTATTTCCATCGATTTCCAATTGCTTTCTCATGGCATCAGAAACATGACCGTAAACCACGGAGCTGTTCACTCCTGCTTTTTCAAATATATTTCCGTTCTCCAGAACCCTGGTTTTGCCGCCTCCCCCCCTTTCCCCTGATCTTTCCCATTCGTCAGTTCTGAAAATCGATTTCCCGTCCACGGTTTCCAGGGCAGCGCAGATCGTTTCCTGAAGGCGGTGGATATATCCTATCCATTTCTCCCGGAAAACGAGTGTGTCCGTTTTATAAAGCACCTGCGCATTCATAGTGAACTTTTTTCGTAACTGTTTTGATACACATGATTTTTAACCGTGTCCACAAATAATTTTGCATGATCTACCGGCACGTTGGGAAGGATCCCATGGCCGAGGTTGGCGATATGCCGGCCTGGTCCAAAGGCATTGAGCATACGGATGACCTGCTTTTTTAGATCTGCCTTGGGCGTGAGTAAGCGCGCCGGATCAAAATTTCCCTGCAGAACAACCGGGGATCCAGCCATTTCCCTTGCCATTTGGGGCCGAATGCACCAATCCACTCCAATGCATGAAACACCTGTTGCCGCCATTTCCGCGAGCGAATGCCAGGCACCCTTGGCAAACAGAATGGTAGGCGATTCGCCTTTCAACGCCTCAATGATCTGCCGCATGTATTGAAGTGAGAATACTTCAAAATCTTCCGGGCCCAATAAGCAGCCCCAGCTGTCGAATAACTGCACCACATCTGCTCCAGCCTTCACCTGTTGCAGGAGAAAAATTATTGTCGTGTCAGTTAGCATTTGAAGG
>PLEB01000222.1 GCA_003136915.1 Chitinophagaceae bacterium | reverse complement strand
ATGTACCTTTTACTCACAAAGAAGGGCCCGCTTTTTTTGGCCGATACAACTGTGAATTTCAACCCTACCGCCGAAGAATTGGCAGACATAACCCTGCTTGCGGCAAAAGAAGTGAAGCATTTCAATCTGGTACCGCGCATTGCCATGCTGAGCTATTCCAATTTCGGAACCAGCAATTCCCCGGAAGCGCGCCTGGTAGCCAGGGCAACAGAGATCGTAAAGCAAAAGGATCCGGATCTGATTGTTGATGGGGAAATGCAGGCAAGCATCGCGTTGAACAGTGAAATTCTACGCGAGAACTATCCATTCAGCTCCCTGGTGGGTCAGGAAGTGAATACACTTATTTTTCCCAACCTCGCCGCAGGTAATGTGGCTTATAACCTTTTAAAAGAAGTGGGCGGCGCAGATGCGATCGGCCCTATCTTACTGGGAATGAAAAAACCGGTGCATGTTCTTCAACTGGGAAGCTCGGTAAGAAGCATTTATAATATGGCACTCGTGGCCGTAATTGATGCGCAGATCAAATGTGCATCTTCATCCAATGAAACGCTGAGCCCGTCCAGCGCATGGAACCGAAGCAAAAAATAAATTGTACTTTCATTCCAGCAATCATCCATGAATATATTTACAGAATTCGGGCGTTATTTATTGATGCTGAAAGACATGTTTTCCAAACCGGAGAACTTCAAAATGTACTGGAAAGAACTCATGCATCAATGTGTTGAAATTGGTATTCGCTCTCTGGGTATAGTCGTCATCATTTCCTTTTTTATGGGTGCGGTTTCCGCATTGCAAACGGCTTACCAGCTGGTGAGCCCGCTACTTCCGAGGTCCACTATTGCAATGATTGTTCGGGATACTGTCATACTTGAATTTTCGCCAACCCTGGTATGTATTGTACTTGCAGGCGTCGTGGGCAGCAAGATAGCTGGTGAATTGGGTAATATGCGGGTGAGCGAACAAATTGATGCCCTGGAAATCATGGGAATTAATACCCGCACTTATCTTGTCCTCCCTAAAATTCTGGCGGCGATGATCACGATTCCCTTGTTGGTCGTTCTTTCGATGGTATTGGGCATCTGGGGGGGAAGATTGGCGAGTGTGGCCACCGGAATTGTTGCGGCCTCCCAGTTTGATAAAGGGTTATTGCAGGGTTTTCTTCCTTACAACGTATTTTTTGCCCTGGCAAAAACCTATACTTTTTCATTTATTATTTCCAGCATCTCTTCATTTTATGGATATTATGTGAACGGCGGGGCGCTGGAAATCGGAAGGGCCAGCACCCAATCCGTAATCGTAAGTTGTGTGCTTATCCTGCTGGCAGACTATGTTCTTTCAGCCGTATTGTTATAAGAATTCAATTCATGATCGAAATAAAAGATTTAAAAAAGTCATTTGATGGCAGAACGGTTATCAACGGCGTCAGCGCGGTGATGCAGACTGGTAAGTGCAACCTGATCATCGGCTCGAGCGGCAGCGGTAAAACCGTTTTTATGAAATGCCTGGTCGGTTTGTTTGAACCGGACTCGGGCGAAATCAGTTACGGAGGTCAGAATTTCACGACAATGAATGAAGAGCAAAGAAAGATCTTGCGGCGGCAGATCGGTATGCTTTTCCAGGGCTCGGCTTTGTTCGACAGCATGACCGTTGAACAAAACATTATGTTCCCGCTGGATATGTTTACGAAAGATTCCTTATCAGAGAAACAAAAACGCGTGAATGAGGTGCTGGCACGGGTAAACCTGGAGGACGTGAATAATAAGTTTCCCGCAGAGATCTCCGGAGGTATGAAAAAACGAGTGGGCATCGCCCGTGCCATCGTGCTCAATCCGAAATATCTTTTTTGTGACGAACCTAATTCCGGGCTCGACCCCCAAACCTCCATCCTGATTGACAAGCTGATCAAAGAAATTACGCTCGAATATAAGATTACGACGGTAGTTAATACACATGACATGAACAGTGTAATGGAAACGGGCGATCATATCATCTATATGGATCAGGGCATAAAGGAATGGGAAGGGACCAACAAGGAAATTATTTTCAGTAAGAACAAAAAACTCAATGACTTTATTTTTGCTTCAGAATTTCTTCAGGATGCAAAGGATATGCGCATGCTTGAGATGAAAGGAAAAATTGATAACAACCGGAACATGGATGAATTGCTGAAATAGCTAATTTTGCGCCACAAATAAACGATCTAAACACTAATAAATGGCAGTCTTAGTCAATAAGGGATCCAGGATTATCGTGCAGGGTTTTACCGGTACGGAAGGAAGTTTTCATGCTTCACAGATGATTGAATATGGAACCCTGGTGGTTGGCGGAGTTACTCCGGGTAAGGGCGGCAGTAGTCATCTTGACAGGCCCGTATTTAATACAGTTGCCGGCGCGGTAAAAGAAACCGGGGCAGATGTTTCGATTATTTTTGTGCCGCCCGCATTCGCTGCAGACGCTATCATGGAGGCTGGCGAGGCCGGACTGGCACTTGTTGTTTGTATTACGGAAGGTATTCCGGTACAGGATATGGTCAAAGTGAAAAATTATTTATCCGGAAGAAACACACGTTTGATTGGCCCCAATTGTCCGGGCGTGATTACGGCGGGTGAATGTAAAGTTGGTATTATGCCCGGGTTTGTATTCAAAAAAGGGAAAATCGGGATTGTATCCAAATCGGGTACACTTACCTACGAAGCTGCAGACCAGGTTGCGAAAGCTGGTCTCGGTATTTCCACAGCAATCGGTATTGGCGGCGATCCCATCATCGGAACAACAACCAGGGAAGCGGTAGAATTACTGATGAATGATCCGGGAACGGAAGGCATCGTTATGATAGGAGAAATAGGCGGCAACATGGAGGCGGAAGCTGCCCGCTGGATCAAGGCAAATAATAAAAAGCCCGTCGTTGGCTTCATAGCAGGACAAACTGCCCCTGCGGGCCGGAGGATGGGTCATGCCGGTGCGATCATCGGCGGCGCGGAAGATACTGCTGCAGCTAAAATGAAGATCCTGGGAGAATGTGGTATTCACGTGGTGCAGAGTCCCGCGGATATTGGAGCAACTATGGCTAAAGTAATTAAATAACAAAAAAATCCGGCAAACGCCGGGTTTTTTATTACCTGGCATTTGGCCGGTTCATTTTCACAATAACGGAATTAGGTTTTAGACGGCGCGATGTGAATGCCCGTGATGATGACGGTGATGGTGGCGATGCCGTATGTCTCTTTTGAATTCATGACGGTCAAAACGAATATTACTGTTCCGTTCAAAGGCCATCTCCTGACGGTCGCGGTTCAAATCCCGGCTATCCTTAAAATTTCCTGGAATTTGTGCCTGCGTTAAAGCAGCGAGGCATAAACCGACTGAAACCAGGATAATAAATTTGGCTTTCATAATCACTATTTTTAGGTATGTGGAATGTATGCGGTTGTATGATGGCATTTAGAATGCTATGTTTAAACCTGCCGTGTTATAGTTACGTTAAAGGACATTCCATATAACTAAACGATGAGATTCATGCAAAGAAAATAATGATTATGGAGGAAACTGAAGTATTGGTCGTAGGGCAGGGCCTGGCAGGCACCTGGCTGAGTTGGTGGCTGGAACAGGAAGGCATCTCCTACCGGGTAATCGATAATGCAGATCCGTCGGGAGCTTCCCGGCATGCAGCCGGATTGATAAACCCCGTGACCGGAAGAAGGCTGGTAACAACCTGGATGATAGACGAACTAATGCCTTTTTCGTGGAAGGCTTACCAGAGTATGGGTTCATTTCTTCAATCTGAGCTGATTACAGGAACCTCCGTTATTGATTTCTTCCCTACAGTGCAAATGTTGCAGGCATTTCAAAAAAGGTATGCGGAAGATTCGCCCTACCTGCATTCCGGAAATGATACTGCCGGGTATGATCACTGGTTCCGCTATGATCTGGGATGGGGGGCTATAAGTCCCTGTTACCTGGTCCAGACGGAAAAATTATTGACTTTATGGCGAAACCATATCAGGGTGAAAGGATATCTGAAAGAAGAATCATTCGATACAGGAGGGCTAGTTCAGCATAAGGCGGATTTGGAATATCACGATATTCATGCCCGTTATATTGTCTTTTCTGATGGAAAGGCGTCTGCGGCAAATACATTCTTTGAGAGGCTTCCTTTTGCCCTGAATAAAGGAGAAGGCTTATTGGTGGAGATAAAGGATATTCCACCGGGTACTGTTTTTAAGAAGGGTATGAGCCTGGTTCCATGGAAAGAAAATATCTTTTGGGTTGGCTCTTCTTATCAATGGGAATTCTCAAACGATCAGGTTTCGGAAACCTTCAGGCTATTCACGGAAAACTGGTTGAAGAGTTTCCTCCGGGTTCCTTATAGAATAACAGATCATTTTGCAGCTGTGCGTCCTGCAACGCTGGAAAGAAGGCCGTTTGTGGGCTTTCATCCAAAATTCCCCAGGGTTGGAATACTGAATGGCATGGGTTCCAAGGGCTGCTCCCTTGCACCATATTTCGCCCGGGAACTGGCGCAGAGAATTATCGGAAGCGGAACCATAGACCCTCTGGCGGATATAAATCGTTTTGAAAGGATTCTAATGAAGAAGGACTGAAAACTAGTTCAAACTTCCTGCTTCCTGTTTAACTGCCTTCAGTAGGAAGGTTGTTTTTCCGCTGCGCATTTGCAATGGATCCTGTTTCAGGAGCCTTGACATGGCTTCATAAAGTTCTGGCAGCTCCTGGCGGAGACATACGGGATTTTCGAAAAAGGTTTCGACGGATACCGCCCAGAATTCATGGTAGTTTACGGACGCATATTCTCCCAATAGATTCCGGTTTCCTTGCTGCATGGAGGTAAAAATAGGGCGTGCCACTTTGGAAAAGTTCTTGAATTCCTTCTTGAAATGCTTGTCTTCTTCGGTTTCTGTGATGAAAGTGACATAAGCCAGTGCATGGCCCATTTCATGAAGACCAACGTTGCAATAAGGAGTTTGCCCGCTGATGCCTTTGATGAAATTATCCCAGGAAAGATAAATACCGCTCTGATCCACATGCCCCATAAACGGACGGGAATAAAAACCGTAATGATAATCATCCTTCAACACGAAGATATCATTGAAATAATTCAGCATGAATTTATCGAGCCCGAAAGTGAGCTGAACTGCAACCGCGCTGATCAGGATGGGCATTTCCGCACTTTCCTTCACTTCAATGTAGTGGAACTTCCTGGCCTTCTTGAAAAGAAAGGTCCGGAACAGGAATTTGCGCTGATCCTCCAGACCCAGTTTATTGTAAAAGCGGATATATCTGGAAACAATGCTATGATAAAAGGTTTCGTTGGCAATGAATTTCCGCTGCTGCCGCCGGACATAAAACTTGTTAAAAATCTCAGAAAGACTCCGGTGCAGTATCAGTACACCCACCACGAGGGAAACAATGATGATGATCTCCATAAGGTCCGTTTTTCTTTGTCTTGCTTCAGGTCGGTCCGATCAGGAACAAATGGCCTACATGGGAGTTGGATGCAAAGGGCTTTAGGTAAGAGTGTTGTTACCTATTAAAGTTTAATCATGAGGAGAGTGAATCGTACGGATGTTACAAGGTATTAACTATTTTTTAAAAATGAAAGTGGGGGGTACCGGTTTTTTAATTTTTTTTAAACCCTCTGCCACTACCCGCCGTTGCCATACCTTTGCCCGCTGAATCAAGGTAGAAATATGTATAGAACGCGAGACTGTGGCGAGTTGCGACTGGGTGATGTGGGCCGTGAAGTTACCCTGGCCGGATGGGTTCAAAGCCTTAGGAAGTTTGGAAGTATCAGTTTTGTTGACCTGCGCGACCGCTACGGGATTACCCAGTTGTTATTAGGGGAAGCTTTGAACGAAAAACTAGCGGTGACCCCCTTGGGCCGGGAATTCGTTATCCAGGCAACTGGAATTGTATCTGAGAGATCAAGCAAAAACCCGCAAATTCCAACCGGGGAAATTGAGATCAAAGTGAGCCAGTTTAACATTCTGAATAAATCGGCTACGCCCCCATTTACCATTCAGGACGATACGGATGGCGGTGACGAACTCCGGATGAAATTCCGGTACCTCGACCTTCGGCGTAACGAAGTAAAGAAAAACCTGGAATTGCGGTATGAAATTAACCGGGCTGCCAGGAATTACCTTTTTGAACACCGGTTCATGGAAATTGAAACGCCCTTCCTGATCAAATCGACCCCGGAAGGAGCCCGCGATTTTGTGGTTCCTTCCCGCATGAATCCCGGTCAGTTCTATGCCCTTCCCCAGAGTCCGCAGACATTTAAACAACTCCTCATGGTAAGCGGGTACGACCGGTACTACCAGGTGGTGAAATGTTTCAGGGATGAAGACCTAAGAGCTGACCGCCAGCCTGAATTCACTCAGATCGACTGTGAAATGAGCTTTGTTGAACAGGATGATATCCTATTGATGTTTGAAGGCCTCATTAAATTCATTTTCAGGGAAGTAATAAAGTTAGATTATACCGAGACGGTGGAACGGATGAGCTGGGAGGATGCGGTTTGGAATTATGGGAACGATAAACCTGATATCCGCTTCGGGATGAAAATCAGCAATATCAAGTCACCTCTCAAAAGAAAGGGGGCGCTGGAAGCCGACGGCCACATCATCAGCAAGGGGGAATTTAAGGTATTTGATCAGGCAGAAACTGTTCTGGCCATTGCCGTTCCGGAGGGTGCTTCCTGGACGCGTAAACAATTCGACGAACTCACTGAGTGGGTAAAGCGGCCTCAGATCGGCATGCAAGGTTTGGTTTATATCCGTTATCAGGAAGATAGCACGCTGAAAAGCAGTATCGATAAATTTTATAGTGAAGAAAGGCTGAAATCCATTGCCGTTTTCTGCAATGCAAAAAAAGGAGATGCCATTCTGTTGCTCGCAGGAAGGGAAGAAAGGACCCGTAAAGCCATCAGTGAATTGAGGCTGGAAATGGGTGAACAACTCGGACTCCGGAAACCGGATGAATTTAAATTATTGTGGGTGCTCGATTTCCCTTTGTTCGAATACAGCGCCGAAGATAACCGTTGGGTAGCCCGGCATCATCCCTTTACGGCTCCGAAACCTGATCAGATCAAGCTGATGATAGATAATGATCCGAATATTCCGAATCCTGATGATTACCTGCAGCATCCCTATGCCGATATCAAAGCAAATGCATATGATATGGTGTTAAACGGAAATGAGGTCGGTGGTGGTTCTATTCGAATTTATCAGCGGGAACTCCAGGAAAAGATGTTCGATGCGCTTGGCATGAGCCGTGAAGAAGCAAATCACAAATTTGGTTTTCTTCTGGGCGCATTCGAATATGGTGCGCCTCCTCATGGAGGGATTGCATTTGGGTTTGACAGGCTTTGCGCTATTCTAGGAGGAAGCGAAAGTATCCGTGATTTTATTGCTTTCCCCAAGAATAACAGTGGACGCGACGTAATGCTGGATGCGCCCGCGACTATTGACAGGAAGCAACTGGATGAACTTTCTATTCAAATTAAAAATTAAAAAGTAAAAATTAAAAAGTAAANNTAAAAAGTAAAAAAAAGAGCTTCAGTTTTTACTTCTTATTTTTGCCGTCATCAAATTTGTCCGGTGCCATGGCTTATCAACTTCTTAAAGGGAAAAAAGGAATCATCTTCGGCGCACTCGATGATAAGTCGCTTGCCTGGAGAACGGCATTACGCTGCAATGAAGAAGGAGCATCACTGGTATTGACCAATGCACCCGTGGCCCTGCGTATGGGCGAAATCAATAAACTTGCAACGGAAGTCAACGCTCCTTTGATTGGCGCCGATGTGACGAGTAGCGATGACCTGAAGAAACTTTTTACCGGGGCGATTGATCATTTTGGCGGAAAGATCNNATCGGGGCAATGGATCATTTTGGCGGAAAGATCGATTTCATCCTGCATTCCGTTGGAATGAGCGTTAATATGCGAAAAGGTAAGCCTTATACCGGACTGGATTACGGGTTTAACCAGAAGACGCTGGACATCTCAGCCATGTCCCTGCATCGGATTTTGCAAACAGCTTATGAAATGGACGCCATCAGCAAGTGGGGAAGCGTTGTCGCCTATTCTTATATAGCTGCCCAACGTGTATTCCCGGACTACAATGAAATGTCTGATGCCAAGGCCCTTCTTGAAAGCGTGGCCCGGAGCTTTGGATACTATTATGGCATTAAGAATAAGGTCAGGGT
>PLEB01000354.1 GCA_003136915.1 Chitinophagaceae bacterium | reverse complement strand
TTTGTCCACGAAGAACAACCTACTCTCAAACATTTTCTGGTGAATGAGCACGCTGCCTTTTGCCTGGGTAGCAACCACCAGCATCACGCTCAGCAGGTCGGGAGTAAGTCCGGGCCAGGGATGATCGTAGATGGTGAGCACAGAGCCGTCCAGGTAGGTTTGTATTTCATAAAGATCCTGAGCAGGAACATGAATATCGTCACCCGAGATTTCAAGCCTGATTCCCAGCTGTCTGAATTTGTCAGGGATCACACCAAGATTTGGAAGGCTCACCTCTTTTATCAGAAAATCACTTTGCGTCATGGCGGCCATCCCGATAAAAGAGCCGATCTCAATCATATCCGGAAGCACCCGGTGCTCAGTTCCCGATAGTTCCTGCACACCTTCTATTTCCAGTAAATTACTTCCTATCCCGGTGATCCTTGCGCCCATGCCGTTGAGCATATGGCATAGCTGCTGTACGTAGGGTTCACACGCCGCATTGTAAATGGTGCTGGTTCCGGTTGCCAGTGATGCGGCCATTACGATATTCGCAGTTCCGGTGACGGACGGTTCTTCCAGCAAAAGATACGTGCCTTTCAATTCCGCAGCATCCAGCCGGAAATAATCATCTCCCGTATCATAGGAAAACCGGGCTCCCAGCTTTTCAAATCCAATAATATGGGTGTCCAGTCTTCTCCTTCCTATTTTATCGCCTCCCGGTTTCGGTACATAAGCTTTTTTAAAGCGCGCCAGCAGTGGACCCGCAAGCATCACCGAGCCTCTTAGCCTTCCGCTTTTTTTCCGGTATGTTTCGCTGTTGAGATAATCTACATTCACACTGTCTGCCTGAAAGCTGCAGGAATGCCTGGAAGAACGATCGGTTTTTACACCCATCTCCTCGAGCAGTTCAATAAGCAGGTTCACATCAAGAATATCGGGAATGTTGGAGATCGTTATTTTCCCTTTTGTAAGTAGCACGGCGCTGATCACCTGGAGCGCTTCATTTTTTGCTCCCTGGGGAGTGATCTCTCCCTTTAAATGTTTACCACCGGTAACTTCAAAGGCGTTCATTCAATATCTTTTCTTTTTGAATTTACCTCCGCGGTCGTTATTCCGGTTGTTATTGTTGTTATTGCGCTGAAATTTTTGATTGCGTTTATTGCGATAGTCACCGTATCCGTTACTGCTGCGTTCACGATTTTCGTTAGGTCTGAAACTCCTTACAAAAGGTGTATTGGTAAATTCCAGCTGGCCGTCAGTAATGGCGCTTAACTCACCCTGAATGGCATCGTCATGCACCGTTTCCTTATGCCAGTTATTATAAGCCAGCTTCATGTAATAAGCAATGGCATTGGCGAGTCCGTTTTTCTTATCAGGATTTTCTTCCTGAAGAGCTTTCTGAATAATCAATTCGAGGTTCTTCCCAAGATGCGCGTGCTTCGGATATCTTTTCGGATAAGGCAGTGCATCTGATTTCGGCCGCAGGGTTTCGCGGGTTGGAATAGGATAAGGAGAAGAAACCTCCAGTTTGAAATCAGAGATTAGAAAAAGATGGTCCCATAATTTATGCCTGAAATCTTCTACATTTTTCAGGTGCGGATTTAGAAATCCCATCAGTTCAATTACCACCTGTGCATTTCTTTCCCGCACTTCCCGGTCTTCGATGGTAAGCAGGTATTCGATCATCCGCTGGATATGGCGGCCGTATTCCCGCATAATCAGGTGATTACGCGTTGTATTATATTCCATTATTTATAGGGCTTTAAGCTTGCAAACCTACGAAAAATAAATCAGTTCACGATTACCTTGGTCAGGAACTGGCGGTTGTTACCGATATCCTGGGCCCTGAGAAAATAGATTCCCCTGGCCGGATGATTGACCAGTTCCATATTCGCCATGCTGTTATCAGCCATCTGAACTACTTTTTTCTGAATGATCTGACCCGTGGTACTGATAAGTTCCAGATTAAAAGTACCGGTTTGGTGTTCGTCAAATTGAATGGTCACGTTGCTACTTACCGGGTTCGGATAGACCTGGATACCCGGGGGCTGGTCTGCCTGTTCCAGGTTAACCACTTTTATTATAGAATAGCTGATATTTCCTTCCGGATCCAATCTTTCTATCCGGAAATAAATCTGACCTGCATCATTTGCGCCGGGATGGAATTGATACTGGTATTGTCCGACGGTACCAGCCGGAGCTGATCCGGCAGGCAGGGTTGCTGCGCTTGCCCAGCCTTCGCCGTCCTTGCTGTATTGGACAGAATAGGTTATCCCGCTCTGATCATTTGTTGCGAGCCATTGCAGGGAAATCATACCATTATTTTTGAACGCTGAAAAATTAGTTATCGTAGATCCAAGCGGTGTTGTCGCACACCAGTAATAGGTAAGATGCAAGATACCTCCGATAACGGTGGTTACGGCTGACCTGTAGTTAGATCCTCCGTCAAGCGTGATCATGCCTCCGTTTACCAAATAGGAAAAATTCACCGTGCCCAATCCCAGATAGGCTGCATTACCTCCGGTTGAGCCAACCCCATTTGGATTGGTAATGATGTTTTCAGGCCCATAAGTTATGGTATCGGTGGGATCCCCGTACGGAGCCAGGGTGTCATAACCATGTATGCTATTGTACACATGCGTGATGCTTATCCCCGGCCCGCTTACCTTGTTGGTGAGCGTTAGCTGAAAGAGAAACGCGGTGCTGTCAGGCCCTGTATTTATCGCACCAGTAGTTGAATTACCGGTGATGGTGTCGTGCAGGGTAACGCAACTCAGGTTCCCGATCGCAGGATTGAACTGCTGAAATGTAAAAATTAATGTACTGATTTTTGTTGGAGCAATCGTGACGGTTTGATCAATAGCGGTTGCCGGTATTCCGCCGGTACAGAGACATTGAGAATAAGACGGATTGAAGAAAAAGGCTATGAATGCCAAAAGCACAAAGCCCCGGAGGTAAAAGTGTTTCATAGACACGGATTTTGATGACGGATTGACGGATTGACGGATTGACGGAAAACGAACCAACTGTAAAACTATTCAAGAATCTCCAGCAATGCCAGCGTAAAAGTACGCGATACCCGGATCCCCTCTTTGTCCCCTTTCGCAGCTGAATGTTTGAAACAATACCCCGGATTTCCCTTTAACTTCGCCTGAAATATGAGCCATTTTTACGAATCATGAAGCCCTTAATTCCAAATAATGAAACAATCTTCCATCCAAATAGATATCACGTTAGATGACAACAAGATACCTGAGGAGATTAAGTGGAAAGCCACCGATACTTCTGCGGAAAATACGCGAAAAGCCAAAGCTTTCCTGCTTTCCCTCTGGGATGGGCAGGATAAGGCTGCCCTCCGGATTGACCTGTGGACCAAGGATATGATGGTTGATGAAATGGAGGATTTTTTTTATCAAACCCTGGTAACCATGGCAGATACCTATGAAAAGGCAACCCAATACAAGGATCTGGCTTTGGAGATCAAGACCTTTGCAAGCAGTCTCTTTAACAAATCCAGGGCAAGGCAACTAAAGGATAATAAAATATAAATTTTTAATATGAGCCTCGAACAAAAGGTAATGGCCGACCTCAAAACAGCCATGCTGGCAAAGGATGAAAAATCGCTCCGTTCGCTGCGTGCTATTAAAGCGGCGATCATTCTTGCTAAAACGGCTGAGGGCGCCGGAGGTGAAATTAAGGAAGAAGACGAGATTAAATTATTGCAGAAGCTGATCAAGCAAAGAAAAGATTCTCTGGAAATCTATCAGTCGCAGCAAAGAAAAGATCTTGCGCAAAAAGAAGAAGAGGAGATTTCCGTAATTGAAAAATTTCTCCCGAAACAGATTTCCGGTGTGGAACTGAAAACCATTTTGCAGAAAATAATCACGGAAACCGGGGCCAGTTCACCCGCCGATATGGGTAAGGTAATGGCTGCGGCAACGAAGCAACTTGCTGGTAAGGCAGACGGTAAAACAATCAGTGCTACCGTAAAGGAAATATTGGCAGCCAAATAACCTGGTAAATACTATTCATAAATTTTTAGCCTTGCCTTCAGCGCTTCTTTTTCATTCTGAAGGTTTTTAATCTTTTCCAGCAGATTCCGCAGGGCATCTATTCCCTCTACGTTGATGTTCAGTTCATAATACATCCTGCTGAATCGTTCCAGTTGTGGAACGTCTTCTTTCTGGATAAAGGCTCCCGATTCCTGGTACCGGATGATGATCAATCCATATTCTTCCAGGGACTGGATGAATCCTTGTTCGATGTTATAATACGAACAGTATGTTTCAATCGATATGTTTTCCTGATCAGACATCCCGGTTTATTTCAATTTCGAAAGTTCGGTAAACAATTCCTTTTGTTTGTGGGTAAGGTTCTGTGGAATTAAAATATTATAGGTTATATACAGATCCCCCGATCCCTCCTTTTTATATATTGGAAATCCTTTGCCTTTCAGCCGGGTCCTGGTTCCGTTCTGGGTTTCGGCCTTTACTTTCAGCTTGATTTTTCCATCCAGCGTTTCAACCATTACGTCACCGCCAAGCACCGCTGTATAAAAGTCCAGTGGTATCGTCGTGTAAAGATCATTCCCCGATCTTTTAAAAACAGGATCAGGTTCAACCACGAATGTGATGTACAGGTCTCCGTTGGGGCCTCCGTTTGCGCCTGGTCCTCCATGATCCTTGAGCTTGATCACCTGACCGTCTTCCACTCCGGCGGGTATGGTGATCCGTATATTTTTGCCATTAACGGTTAAGGTTTGCTGATGTGTCCTGGCTGCATCACGCAGGGATAAGTGAAGTTCAGCCTGATAATCCTGGCCCCTGAATTTCGCAGAACGGGTTCGGGAGCCTGCACCAAACATCTGCTCAAAAAAATCCGAATATTCCCCAGAACCAAAATCTCCGGCAAATGGATCTTCGGTCTGCTGACGGGTTGATCTCTGGGACTCGCGGGCTTTTTCAAACTGATCGGCATGGGCCCAGTCTTCCCCGTATTTGTCATATTTTTTTCTCTTCTCCGGATCGCTCAGTACTTCGTTCGCTTCGTTGATGAACTGGAATCTTTTATTTGCTTCCTTATCTTTCGGATTGAGATCGGGATGGTATTTTCTCGCCAGCTTCCGGTAAGCTTTTTTTATATCCTCGGGAGATGCATCCTTTGGAACTTCCAATATCTTATAATAATCGGTAAAAGCCATGCGCTGTTTATACTAGTTCTTTGACAACATTCCAGATCACTTTTGGTTTTCCCAGGGTATAATAATGCAAAACGGGCACCCCGGCCTTTTTCAGTTCCAGACATTGCTGAATCAGCCATTCGGTTCCGGTCTTTTCAACCTCTTCATCCGTCTTGCATTTCATGACAGCATTTGACAGATCAGCCGGAATATCAACATGAAAAACCTTGGGCAGCATACTTAACTGTTTCTTGCTGGTAATGGGTTTGAGTCCGGGAATGATCGGAACCTCGATCGCATTTTCCCGGCAAGCTTTCACGAAGTCGAAATATTTTTTATTATCGAAAAACATTTGCGTCGTGATGTATTCTGCACCTGCATCCACTTTGGCCTTGAGGTTCATCAGGTCGGTTGCGAGGTTAGGAGATTCAAAATGTTTTTCCGGATAGCCTGCAACCCCGATACAGAAATTAGTCTTGCTGCCATTCAGAATATCTTCTTCAAGATACAGGCCATGGTTGAGGCCCACGACCTGCTTCAACAAATCGATGGCATACAGGTTTCCGCCTGGCTCAGGATTAAAAGAAGCTTCATTTCGGGCGGCATCCCCCCGCAATACCAGTACATTGTCAATGCCCAGAAAATGCAGGTCAATCAGCGCATCTTCCGTTTCCCGTTTTCCGAAACCACCGCAAATCAAATGGGGAACGGCATCAATCTGGTAATGATTCATGATGGCAGCACAAATACCTACGGTACCGGGCCGTTTTCTCACTTCCACTTTTTCAAAACTGCCATCGGATCTTTTCTTGAACATGGTTTCGCTCCGGTGGTAGGTTACATTGATAAATGCAGGTTTGAATTCCATCAGCGGATCAAGGTGATCGTAAATTGAGCTGATGGTCTTGCCCTTCAGAGGCGGGAGAATTTCAAAGGAGACTATGGTTTCTTTTGCCTGCTGGATGTGTTCAATAACCTTCATCAGAAATGCCCGGAACGGTATATTTTATGGATTGCAAACTTAGTTCAATAGCTCTAGAACACAAGCGGATGTTAAACTATTTTAAAATGAACCTATTCGGGTTTCTTCCGGTATTTTTGTTTAAAATCATCCTGATTTGAGTCTTACGATCCATACCAAAGACCTGGTAAAAAGTTACAGTAACCGAACTGTTGTGGATCATGTTTCAGTTAATGTGAAACAGGGAGAGATTGTTGGGTTACTCGGACCTAACGGTGCCGGCAAAACAACTACTTTTTACATGGTGGTTGGCTTAATCAAACCCGATGAAGGGCAGGTTTATCTTGATGAACAGGATATCACCAGGCTGCCTATGTATAAAAGGGCACAGCTCGGGCTGGGATACCTTCCGCAGGAACCATCTGTTTTCCGGAAACTTTCAGTAGAGGATAATCTGAGGGCAATCCTGGAAATGACCGGCTTACCTAAAAAGGAACAGAGGGAAAAGCTGGAGGCGCTTCTGGATGAATTCGGCCTTCTCCATGTTCGCAAAAACAACGGAGATTCCTTAAGTGGTGGTGAAAGAAGGCGGACGGAAATTGCCCGAGCACTGGTTGTGGATCCCAAATTTATTTTACTGGACGAGCCTTTTGCCGGTGTAGATCCCATAGCTGTGGAAGATATCCAGGCGGTCGTAGCCAGACTTAAATATAAAAACATAGGCATCCTGATCACTGATCATAATGTAAATGAGACACTCTCAATCTGCGACCGCGCCTACCTGCTGATTGAAGGAAAGATCTTCAAGCACGGAACAGCCGAAGAACTTGCTGCCGATGAACACGTGCGGCGGCTTTACCTTGGTCGCAATTTTGAATTGAAGCGAAAAGACTATCTTCATGAAGAAGCGTCCAGACCGGTGCTTTAGGACCTGCGCTTAACTAAACCTGACAAAATTCTTAAAGTTTTGAAGTGAAATTATTAAGTCCGGCCATATCACGCCTGGCCAGGATGCGACTCTGGCAAATCGAGCAGTGGGTGCTTGATCCGGTTGCCGTGCAACGGGAAGTATTGCAGGATCTCGTAACTGCTGCCCAATATACCGAGATCGGTCGCAAATACAGCTTCTCCAAGCTATTCTCCATCAAAGCATTCAAGCAAGCTGTTCCCATTCATGAATACGACGACTTAAAACCATACATCAACCGGATCATGCAGGGAGAGGAAAACCTGCTATGGAACACGCCCATTAATTGGTTTGCCAAGAGCAGCGGAACAACCAGCGAAAAAAGTAAGTTCATTCCGGTGAGTGAAGAAAGTCTGCAGGACTGCCATTACCTCGGCGCAAAAGATGTTCTTACCATGTATTATCAGTTCCATCCCGATTCTGATCTGCTTACCGGTAAGGGCCTTGTGATCGGCGGAAGCCATACCATTAATCAGTTTAACGAGGAAGTGCAGTATGGCGACCTGAGTGCGGTGTTGCTGCAAAATTCTCCTTTATGGAGCCATTGGATCCGCACGCCGGAATTGCATATTGCCTTATTGGATGAATGGGAAGATAAGATTGAAAAGCTTGCCAATAACACGATCCAGGAAAACGTGACGTCCATTTCCGGCGTACCTACCTGGACCTTGGTGCTCATAAAAAGGATTCTGGAAATGACAGGCAAAAATTGCCTGAAGGACGTCTGGCCATCCCTGGAGCTCTATATCCACGGGGGAGTTTCGTTTACCCCTTACCGGGAGCAGTTCGCAAAATTGATCGGAGGTGATATCAATTACCTGGAAATGTACAATGCCAGCGAAGGGTTTTTTGCAGCCCAGGATTATCCCGGAGAAGATGGGATGTTATTGTTCACCAACCATGGCATATTCATGGAGTTTATGCCGGCGGACGAATATGGAAAGCCAGA
>PLEB01000042.1 GCA_003136915.1 Chitinophagaceae bacterium | reverse complement strand
TAGGCAATATTAAAACTCAGATCCCAGCTGAAATCCTGGTGACGGACGATGTCAGCACCAACCGAGAATTCAACACCGTTGTTGATCAGGTTTCCGGGAAGATTGATCCAGTAAGTGGATGCCGGAGCCGGCTGGATGGCCGTACTCTGGAACAGGATATTTGTCGTGTTCTTGTTATAATAATCAATTGATCCAAACAACCTGTTGTTCAGGAATGCAAAATCTAAACCGAAATCATATTGGGTAGTCTGTTCCCATTTTAGGTTGGGGTTGGCAACGTTGCTCTGTCCTGCATTATTATAGGAACCAAAGTAAAATTGTTCCTGGGATGACCCTGCAGGAAACTCAGAGCTACCAGTAATGCCCCAGGTGGCGCGAAGATCAAGGTTTGAAAATGTCCTGCTATCCTTCAGGAAGTCTTCGTTGGATATTACCCATCTGATACCTGCGGAAGGAAACACACCGTAACGGTTATTTGATCCGAATTTGCTGGATCCATCATCCCTGATGGTAGCCGTGAGGTAATATTTCTCTTTATAATTTAATTGNNGGGGAGGTTTTGTGTTTTTCCATCCTGCAGAATGCTCGTATATGGAATACTAACCACGGAATTCTGCGTAAGGTTGGTATTGAAACCCTGGGCGGAATAACTGGAGTTAGAGTAATTTGCTTTCCAGTACTCAAATCCGGCCAACGCATCAAGACTCAGGTCCTGGCCAAATGTGGTTTTGAAATCCAGCGTATGCTGGAAAACCTGGGAAGTAAGGCTAGCGTAAGAATTAATTCCTAACCCTTGGCCCGAAATGGGAGAAAGCCCGGGCATGAACCCGTCGACATTGGTAGCACGGTTACCATCACTCTGATTAATGGAATATAAAAACTTATATTCTAAATTATCGAGGATCTTATATGCGGCAGAGATACTGCCCAGATAGGTATTGACATTGTCAATATCATTATATCCTGCTATGAGGGCCAGGGGATTTCCCGAACCATTTGCGGGATAAATGTAGGTACCTGTATTATCTGTGAAAGCCTGCGTAGGATTCCATTGCAACGCAGAACTAATGAGGTTACCCTGAGAACCTGCCGTATTTGAAATCAGCACCGGAATTTCAGTGGAATGCCCAGCAGTCAGGTCGAAATCCAGGCTCAATTTCTTATCAAAGAATTTATATGAACCACCAAAGTTTCCGATATACCTGTCCAGATTATTTGATTTAATAAATCCTGGTGTTCTTGATGCGAGGAATGATCCGCGGAATTTTCCGGTTTCATTTCCACCGCTTAAAGCCAGAGAATAAGTCTGAATCGCTTTGTGCTGTGTGATGGCATTTAATGCATCCACGCTGCTGCCGTGATCAAGACTGTTGGTGAGTGTATCCAGGCTGTATTTATGAAGCGCACTTCTGAACTGGCTTGCTGTAAGAATATCATATTTTTTCATGTATCCTACATTCGCTCCGATAGAAGTATTGAATTCCAGTCTGGTTGCGCCGGATGAACCTTTCTTGGTTGTTATTTCAATAACGCCATTGGCACCGCGTGATCCGTAGATCGCAGTGGCGGACGCATCTTTTAATACCGTGATATTCTGAATATCAAATTGATTTATATAAAGCAACGGATCTTCGTCTGGCGTTGTGCCAAATCCTCCCGTTTCTAAATCGACACTCGGCCTTGCATTTCTGCCATCCAGGGGAACTCCGTCAATTACGTACAGTGGATTTCCTGTACCACGGATTGAGTTATTTCCTCTTATTTTAATTGTGGTTGCGGATCCGGGCTGTCCGCTGTTATTTACAATTTCCAAACCGGATACTTTGTTTTGCAACAACTGGTCCGGAGAAGTTATGACGCCCTGGTTAAAATCCTTGGCCTGTACGGAAGTAACAGATCCTGTAATGTCTCTTAGCCGCTGAGGACTTCCATAACCAACAACCACTACATCATTTAGTGATTGTGAAGTTGAAACCAATGCTACTGTTATCGGCTGGTCTGAAGCAGCAATTTCCTGCTGGGTAAATCCAACCGAACTGATTACCAGCGTAGTCGCGGAGGCAGGAGCAGTTAAACTGAAAGCCCCGTTCACATCGGTGGTTGTACCTGTCCTGGATCCCTTTACGGTAACAGATGCCCCTTGAATTGGTATACCTTTGTCATCGTTAACGGTTCCAGTAATAACTTTTGTTTGGGAGAATGCTAACTGTGTAAATGTTACACATAAGAAGAGGACAGAAAGCCTCTTAAGCAATCGTGTAATGGTCATAATCAATGGTTTAAAGCAATTAAGTGCTAAAAATATACAAATTTTGCGAATTTTAACATAATTGCCGAAAAAAATTCTCCCAACTATGATATAGTACGCAAAATGTGCTCTCTGGATGCAGGAATGAAGACATTTATTTTTCTGCAAACGCTGCTTGGGGGGTATAGGTCAGAAATCAATCCCCATAAATTTCCTGCGCTCCTTGGTCCTGTATTTTTCGTAATTGAATTTATAGAGCTTTCCCGGCCGGTGCGGTACGTCAAATTCATATTCCTTGGTGTCTTCCAGTAAATCC
>PLEB01000046.1 GCA_003136915.1 Chitinophagaceae bacterium | reverse complement strand
AATGCCCCGCCTCAAATCAATAATAATATTTTTGTAAGGGTGACTGCTACTGTCGGACCTATTACAGAATGGTGGAGGGGATCTAAAATTATAAAGCCCTGGGTAACCTTAACGCGTATTCTCCTGCTGGAACCCAACGAATTTAATTATTCAGTTTTTTTCGCTTATAGAGACCCCCACGTTGCAGGTTTGATCAGTGAGCCGCAGCTTTATGAAGATTCCGCAACTTTCGATCTTACTATTACAATACATGCAGACGCTCCTCCAAATCAATTTCAAAATGTAGCTACGGTGTCTATAAAAAATATACAAAATAATGGTCCGACAGTAACTCCACTAATTCAAAGTTATACTGTACCCGACGGCGATATTTTTACCTATACTTATAATCCGGATCCAATCGGTTTATACAATATCCGAAACGTTACGCTGGATGATTCTCTTATAGACAATGATTTATCGCTTATTCTCAATTTCAATAGTGACGTTGCAGAATCGCCAAGTTATTGGGTCCTGGATGAACCTGAGGACGGGGGAGTAAAAACTTTTGTTCCAAGCATACAATTAAACGGTGGAATACCAGCAGTTACAACTAGTCCATTTATAATAAATAATAAAGCACAAGTAATTGGAGACCCCAAAGCAGGGCAATATTTTGAGTTCACTCCTAAATATCAGTAGTCAGGAAATTGGTATATTTCCGAAGAAAGACAGTATTTGACAAGAATCATCTTGAAGTATGGATATTCGTTTTGACGGTCATATTATTTTTACGCTCATGGCTATGCTTACACTGAACGTTGTTTTCAGTCAGACTGTGCCTGACAGTCTGCTGAAAAAACTGAATACGGCAACGAATGATTCTGTGAGAGCAAGAACGATCCTGGATATCGGTGAAGATATAGAGTCGAGATCAACGGAGAAGAGTCTGGTATATTACCGACAAGCACTGGAGCTTGCAGAAAAGATTCAAAACAAACGACTGATCCTTTCATCGCTGGTCAACCTGGGCATTGGCAATATGGAAAGCAATCATCTGGACACGGCAGTCGCGTATTTCAATCTGGCGATGCCGGTGGCCGCGGGGCTTCGTGACACCAACCGCATAGCCGTCGTCTATTCGAACCTGGGCAATGCGTACCGTTATAAAAAAGACAGAATACAGGCGCTGGAAAATTTTCAGCGGGCAGCAGATCTGCTGGAGAAAAAAAACGATTCTCTTCGTCTTCCGGGCGTTTATCAGAATATCAGCATTTTTCTCAGTGAAAACAATGACTATCGGGAATCGATCGTATATAGCAACAAGGCTTATATGATGGCGTCTGCACAGGGAGATGATTATACCGCATGCAACGCACTTATCAGCATGTCGGATGCCTGGTTTAGTCTGGGTGAACCCGGCAGGCAATATGAACTGCTGCAAAAAGCAAACCTGCTTGCCGAACGCACGGGTGACCTCGAGGAACATAGCACGATTTACAATAATCTGGGATCTTACTTTTTCACTAAAAAAGATTTTCACCAAGCCCTGCGGCAGTATATGCTTTCCTATGGATATGCCCTGCAGATGGGCAACCACTATCATCTTTGTGAGGCCTCTACCCGGATGGCAGAGATTTACAAACAGATGAACAAACCCGACAGTGCGCTCACCTACGCAAAAAAAGCGGAGGGCCTGGCCAATGAGATCGGATCCCGTTCGGATTTAAAAGAAATTTATTTAACCCGTGCTGAAATCGAAAAAAGTCTGGGGCATGCAAATGAGGGCTATGCATTTCTCTCAAAGGCTTTGCATCTCGGCGACTCTCTCTATACAACGGCAGCCAGTGAAAAAATTGCAGAAATGGAAGCCCGTTACGAAAGCGAAAAAAAACAACAACAGATTGCGGCACTGGAAAAAGACCGCCAGATCAGTTTACTTTCGTTAAAGCAAAAAGCATTTTTCAATTGGCTGATGGCCGGACTGGCTTTGACACTGCTGATCGTTTCGTTTTTGATTTATCTGAATCTGCGGAGAAGCAGGATGCTGGCTGGACAAACAGAGAAAATACAACAACAGCGTATCGTAGAACTGGAGAAGGACCATGAGTTGTTGGTCGTCAATTCCCTGCTGAAGGGTCAGGAAGATGAGAGAGGCAGGATGGCGCGTGATCTCCACGATGGACTCGGCGGATTGTTATCGGGCATAAAATTCTCAATGCATCATATGAAAGATAATCTGATTGTAACACCTGAAAACATGGCTGTATTTGAACGGTCACTTGATCTGATCGATACGTCCATCGCGGAACTTCGCCGGATAGCACATAATATGATGCCGCAGGGACTGGTTTCCTATGGACTGGATGAAGCATTAAAGCAATACTGCAGCTCCATCAATACCAATGGCATGTTACGTGTTTCTTACCAATCGGTGGGTCTGGATTCCAGAATGCAGGATGCGGTAGAAATCACGAGCTACCGGATTATCCAGGAACTGCTTAATAATATACTGAAACATGCGGCTGCCACCGAGGCCACGGTGCAGGTGATTCATGACGAGGGCAGACTGAATATTGTGGTCGAAGACAATGGCAAAGGTTTTGACCTGAATTCACTGGATGAAAAAAAAGGCGCGGGCTGGGTAAATATCAAGGCGCGGGTGGACTATCTGAAAGGTCAGCTGGAACTGAATTCCGAACCAGGAAAAGGCACCCAGGTAAATATTGAATTCAAATTATGATCCGACTATTCATTGTGGACGATCATCCGGTAGTGATTGAAGGCATACAGTCCATCCTGCAGCACGAAAAAGATATTCAATGGGCAGGTCAGGCGATGAATGCAAACTCCTGCCTGGGATTTTTTGTCAATCATACGGCAGACGTCGTGCTGATGGATATTCATCTTCCTGACATGAGTGGTGTTGAGCTTTGCGCGATCATGAAAGAAAAATATCCTGCTGTGATTATATTGGGGCTGAGCACTTCTAACCAGGGACTGGACATTAAGAAAATGGTTGAAAATGGTGCCTCAGGATATATTCTGAAAAATTCATCAAAAGAGGAAATGATACGCGCGATTCACGCAGTTAGCGAAGGACATATGTTTTTTAGCGGGGAAGTGGGTCTGGCGCTGAAGGAATATCAGAAAACATCCTCATCCTCTATTCCGGTACTTAGCAAAAGAGAAAAGGAAATTTTACTGCTGATTACAGAAGGTTTAACAAACGCGGAAATTGCGGAAAAACTATTTGTCAGCCATTTTACGGTAGAAACTCACCGTAAGAACCTGTTGGCGAAACTAAATGTGAAAAATACGGCGAGTCTGGTGCGGGTGGCTATTCAGGAAAAACTGCTATAGGACAATATGCTACCCTTTGGAAATTTTCCTCGCCATTTTTTTATTCCGAAAAGGAAGAATCCAAGCAGAACCAGAAAAATAGCCACGTATTTCCAAGCCTGGGGCTTCTTATCGTAAATTCGGTCTGTCCGCCCAGCTAGAATGGTCGACGCCCAATAATAGGGAAGAAAATTTTCGCCTGAAGAGGAACCGATAAATTTCAGTTTTGCGTGCTGAAGAGCTAGATCAATCGGCTCGCCGGCAGTAAGATAGGTATAAAATAGCTCCGTCAGCTGATAGGTAGCCTTCGAATCGACTGCCCATAGGATGCTTATGGATGAGGGTATACAAAGTGAAGC
>PLEB01000224.1 GCA_003136915.1 Chitinophagaceae bacterium | reverse complement strand
TCGTTGATTCCGGCTTCCAGCAACTGATCAACGATAATACTGAGAATGGTCTTGCCGGCCAGCGGAATCAGTGCTTTTGGTTGGGTATATGTATGCGGCCGTAATTTTGTACCGGCGCCTGCTACGGGAATGATTGCTTTCATATTCAGTATTTGCCAGGCTGCGCAAATGAACCGTCTTCTGTCCGGTCCGGCTGACCCGGCTGATCCTGTCCTGGTTTAAATTCCAGCTAAAGAGCCCGAAAGTAATGAAATTTCTATTTTCAATCTTAATTTAAATGCGTGGCAACCTTCGGTGCTGAACTGAAAATCATCAGTATCAACCGCAAATAATCTCCGCACAATTCTTAAATCAAATCAATCCGCCCTGAAACTTTTAAAATTAGTTGACCTATTTTTGCGCCATGCAAAGAGACAACCTGGTATTCGAAATCATTCATCAAGAACTTGAACGGCAAAGACATGGTATTGAGCTGATTGCATCTGAGAATTTTACATCTGTGCAGGTCATGCAGGCAATGGGAAATGTAATGACGAACAAATATGCGGAAGGGTATCCCGGTCGCAGGTATTATGGCGGATGCGAATTTGTTGATCAAACCGAGCAGCTGGCCATTGACCGGCTCAAAAAAATCTTTGATTGCGAATATGCCAACGTACAACCGCACAGTGGCGCACAGGCGAACGCTGCACTGATGCTTGCCGTTCTGCAGCCCGGAGATAAGATCATGGGATTGGATCTGAGTATGGGGGGGCATCTTACCCACGGATCACCCGTTAATTTCTCCGGTAAACTATACCATCCGGTTTTTTATGGAGTGAAGAAGGATGACGGCCTCGTAGATTATGATATGATGGAGCAGACTGCAAAAAAAGAAAGACCGAAACTTATAATTTGCGGCGCTTCGGCATACAGTCGTGATTGGGACTACCCAAGAATTCGACAGATTGCAGACAGCGTTGGCGCCCTGGTGATGTGTGATATGGCGCATCCAGCCGGACTCATCGCTAAGAAATTATTGAGTTCACCTTTTGAGGATTGCCATTTTGTTACATCCACCACCCACAAAACGCTGCGCGGACCCCGCGGCGGCATAATCCTCATGAAAAAAGATTTCGACAATCCTTTCGGATTAAAAGATAACAAAGGAAATATCCGCCCTATGAGTACCCTGCTTGACATGGCTGTTTTCCCGGGCATCCAGGGCGGACCGCTCGAGCACGTAATTGCTGCCAAAGCCATCAGCTTCGGGGAAATTCTTTCCGATGAATTCACGGATTATGCCGGGCAGATCATCGTAAACGCGCAGGCAATGAGCAGTTGCTTTACAAAAAAGGGCTATGATATTGTTTCCGGCGGAACGGATAATCATTTACTGCTGATTGACCTGCGGAATAAAAATATCAGCGGAAAAAAAGCAGAGATAGCCCTGGGCAAAGCAGATATTACCGTCAACAAGAATATGGTTCCGTTCGACGATAAAAGCGCTTTTGTAACTTCCGGTATCCGTGTTGGAGTTCCGGCTATCACAACCCGGGGTATGAAGAAGCAGGATATGAGTGAAATAGTTGACTGGATAGATGAAGCACTGATACATGCCGAAGAAGAGCCAGTGCTTCATGCTATCCGCAAAAAAGTGAATGAACGGATGAAGGATTTTCCATTATATCCGGAATGGAAGTGCTGATTTTTTAAAACTAAACCGATCTACCTATGCTTCAACGCATGCAATCCGTTTGGCTCCTATTTGCAGCCATTTGCGCTTTCTTTACTATCCGGCTTTCCTTTTATAGTGGAAACCTTGCAGTTCCCGGTCAGCCCATCAGTTATCAGTACCTGAATGCTGCCTTTAATATCTGGATCCTGGCTATAACTATCGGTTTAATATGCGCGTCGGTAATTGATATTTTTTTATACAAGAACCGGAAAATTCAAATGCGTATCGTTGTAGTAAGTCTTCTTTTTTCTCTCTTCAATATATTTCTGTATTACAAACAGACCTTGAAATTTACAAATGGGAATTACGCGCTCACTGCCGTATTAAGTTTCCTGATACCCGTTTTTCTTTTCCTCGCGGCAAGAGGAATTTCAAAGGATCAAAAGCTGGTAAAAAGTCTCAACAGGTTGCGGTAATTTAAGGTTAAAACACCCTATTTGTGGTATTGAAAGAAATAGATAATGTTTCTAACTTTGAAAAATGGGTATTACCGAAATCGCCTTATACAATCTATTACGTAAAAAAATGGGTGAAGAGGAAACCTATGAGCTTATGCAATTTATACACTCCGAAGTAAAGGCGGAGCTGGATACAAAGACAAATGTCTTTCTAATAAAAGAAGACAAGATTGAATTGATACAAAATGCAAAAGCTGACAAGTTTGAATTGATGGAAAATGCAAAAACTGTCAAAATCGAATTGATTCAACAAGCGAAAGCTGACAAGATTGAATTGATTGAACGGATGAATGTAAACAAAATTGATTTGATTGACCGGATGAATAAAAATAAATCGGAAACCCTAGTTTGGATTGTTGGCGTGGGCGTTCTCCAATTCGTGCTGGCTTTTCTGACTAAAATGCTTAGGTGAATACAAAATGGATATTATTCTCCGATGCTTACCACGAAATTCTTCTGAGCCAGATTAAATAAACTTCCCGGTATAACTGGTCTTGGATTTTTTTAATCCTGCGGGAATCCCTGTGTAAACCAGCTCTCCGCCTGCATCTCCGGCTTCGGGACCAAGGTCAATGACCCAGTCAGCCGATCGGATTACATCCGTATTATGTTCCACAACCAGCACGGAATGCCCCTGATCGATCAGCGCCCGGAAAGAGGCAAGGAGTTTTTTAATATCATGAAAGTGCAAACCTGTGGTCGGTTCATCAAATATGAAAAGGATCTGACCAAGGCTTTTCCCTTTGCCGAGAAAAGAGGCCAGCTTTACGCGCTGTGCTTCGCCGCCCGATAAAGTATCAGAGGATTGTCCCAGCTTGATGTATCCAAGCCCGACGTCGCTCAGCGGTTTTATTTTTTGCGTTATGTCTTTTTCATCCTTGAAAAATTCTATCGCATCATCCACGCTCAGTTCGAGTACATCGTGAATATTTTTATTGCGGTAATGCACTTCCAGCACCTCTTCCTTAAACCTCTTGCCGCCACATACCTCACAGGTCAGATGAACATCTGCCAGAAATTGCATTTCCACCACTTGTTCTCCTTCTCCCTTGCAGGTGTCGCACCGGCCTCCATCCACGTTAAAAGAAAAATGTTTCGGAAGAAATCCACGCAATTTGCTCAGGGGTTGTTTGGAATAGAGATCCCTGATCTCATCATACGCTTTGATATAAGTCACCGGATTGCTGCGGGATGATTTGCCAATCGGGTTTTGGTCCACAAGCTCAACCTGGTTTATCGAATCAATGTCACCGCTAATGGATTTATGAATACCCACTTTATCAGCAAATTCCCCCTTGATCTTCTGCAATCCGGGATATAAGATCTGCTTGACCAGGGTTGTTTTTCCGCTGCCACTCACCCCACTCACCACACATAATACATTTAGCGGAAATTCCACCGTTATATTTTTCAGGTTGTGCTGCCGGGCCCCGTTTACAATAATGGATCGTTTCCATTCCCTTACTTTTTTGGGCGGTTCAATCCGAAGATCACACCGCAGGTATTTGCCCGTCAGGCTTTGCTCATTTTGAATAATTGCTTCAAAATCACCTTCTGCAACCACTTCTCCTCCCAGGTGGCTGGCCAGCGGCCCCATGTCAATAATATGATCTGCCTCGCGCATCATCATTTCATCGTGTTCGACAACTACTACGGTATTGCCCAGGTTGCGAAGCTGCTTCAGCACTACAATCAGCCGCTGGGTATCGCGGGAATGCAGGCCGATGGAAGGCTCATCCAATATATATAGTGAGTTGGTGAGATTGCTTCCCAGGGAGCGTGTAAGCTGGATCCGCTGGCTTTCGCCACCACTCAGTGAATTTGCCAGACGGTTCATTGTAAGATAACCCAGGCCCACATCCAGCAAAGTATTCAGGCGATTTCGGACCTCTATCAGAATGCGTTTGGCCACTTGTTCCTGAAAAGCTGAAAGGGAAAGGTCCCTGAACCATACGAACAACTTGCTCACGGGCATCTCAGAGACTTCGCCAATATGCAGTCCCCCAATCTTCACATACAGGGCTTCGGGACGAAGGCGGTATCCTTTGCAATCCGGGCAGTCCGTTCTGCCCCTGTACCTGGATAACAAAACCCGGTATTGAACTTTATACAGGTTTTTTTCCACCTCCGCGAAGAAATCATTGATCCCGCTAATATCCTTGTTCCCCTCCCACAAGAGTATATACTGCGCCTTCGTCAGATCCATGATGGGTTTGTGGATTGGAAAATCATATTTGCGGACATTTTTTATAAAATGGTCTTTCCAGGCGCTCAGCTTTTCTCCTTTCCAGGGAGCCACGGCGCCCTCGAATACGCTCAGACGCTTATCCGGAATTACCAGGTCGGGATCGATACCGAGGACCTGTCCGAAACCCTCGCAGGTAGGGCAGGCTCCAAAGGGATTATTGAAGGAAAAAAGGTTTGGCACAGGCTCCTCAAAGCGGATCCCGTCCATTTCAAAGCGATTGCTGAAATGAATTTGCTCTTTCCCATTCACCTCCAGCAGCATTTCTCCTTCGCCCTCATAAAATGCAGTTCCGATGGAGTCCGCCAGGCGGTGCAGGTCATCCTCATCGAAATCCTTCACCACAATCCGGTCGACCAGCAGGTAGGAGTTGTTTTTAGGCAGCTTTGGCTCCGCTGCCCTGGATGTTTTTCCGGGCAATCCTGCAGCTTCCGGAAGCAGTTCTTCGATCCTTAGGGTTTCTTTGTTGACGTATAGGCGGGCAAATCCCTTTTGCAGCAGGATATTGAGTTCTTCCGTAGTACTTCTATTGGCGTGCTGTTTAAAAGGAACCAGCATCAATAATTTATCCCCCGGCGCCCGGGCCTGGATCTCCCGGATCACGTCCCGGACATCGTTCTTTTTGACTTCCCTTCCCGAAACTGGGGAAAATGTGGTACCAACCCTGGCGAAGAGCAGGCGGAGATAGTCATACATTTCCGTCATGCTGCCTACGGTCGATCTGGGCGTCCTGGTGCTTACTTTCTGTTCTATGGCAATAGCAGGGCAGAGCCCCTTGATGTAGTCAACGTCGGGCTTGTCCATCCGCGCCATGAACTGGCGGGCATAGGCGCTCAGGCTCTCTGCATAACGGCGCTGGCCTTCTGCAAACAGGGTGTCGATGGTCAACGAAGATTTACCCGAACCTGATACACCAGTGACCACAATAAGTTTATTGCGCGGGAAATCAACTGAGACATTCTTAAGATTATGTACCCTGGCGCCCTTAATCTGGATCGAATCCAGGGCCCTTATCCTGGTAGTTTTCCCCGGATTTTTTTTTGCCTTTGTAGTTTCTGCCATAAATGAGAACAACAAATATATTGGAACTGAAACAATTAGAAAGCGCTTTCCCAGTTCGGGAAAGACCCGGGGGAATTACTAGAACAAATAGTTTTCCCAAAATGTTGTTTTTTCCAAAAATTGTATATCTTTAGTTCCTGATTAAAATTTTAACTTCACAATAAAATAAATTTTATCGAGTAAGCACTTCTACACCGAAAAGCCAAGCATTCCAAAATCCAACATACATATCCTATCACCTTTAAAAACCGTAGAAGTTTATGAATTCGCTACGTACGAAAACCGACCACGAATTAATCCATTCATTTCGCGACGGCGACTTACAGGCCCTGGAGGCCCTCGTAATCCGCCACAAGGACAAACTGTACACATCTATTCTATTCCTCGTAAAGGACAAGTATCTGGCCGAGGACATTTTCCAGGACGTTCTGATCAAGATTATCGACACCATTCGGGGTGGGCGGTACACAGAAGAAGGTAAATTCCTTCCCTGGGCGATGCGCATTGCTCACAACCTCTGCGTGGACCATTTCCGCAAGGTGAAAAGAACCCCCACCATCAAGACCAGCGATGACAGGGACATCTTCGAAGTTATCAATTTTACAGAGGACGGCGCTGACGTAAAAATCATGAAAAGGCAGAGTCACGACCGTGTTAGGCGGATGCTCGACCTCCTTCCTGAGGATCAGCGCGAGGTGATTATTCTGCGGCATTATGCCGATCTCAGCTTTAAAGAAATCGCCTCCCTGACCAACTGCAGCATCAATACAGCATTGGGCCGCATGCGGTATGGACTGATCAACCTGCGTAAAATGATGACAGAAAAAAGAATTGCCCTATAAGTTTATCTTTACATTCTTTTTTCGGCGAATAATTAATTTTTCTTCCGGTGCAAATGGAACATCAATAAAAGAGTTCCCTTCTCACCGGAAGTTTTTTTTATTGGCCATCTGGAGTAAAGTTGCTGTATCTGCCTGTTTAATTTCCACATTTGCACCCGCCTTCGCTGCGCTTCGGTGGGCAAAGCATTTTCACACTATCTGAATGCTTTCAGCCCGCATGCCAGCCAACCGGAAAATTCGGATGGTTTGGGCGTATAGCCCTTGGTATAGGTGAGCATTTTTTCGTCGGGGCTGACAATAGCGTATTGCGGTTGGGAAACGGCATTGAAATTTTCAGACTGGAAAGTGGCCCATTTGTCGCCTACGGTTATAATCTCTTTCCGGGCATTGTCCTTAGTTGTATAGGTCATTTGCTGTGCACCTGGTAAAAGCCTTCGTTCATCAACATACAGGGAAACCACCACAAAGGAGTCCTTCATTAACTTTTTGACCTCATTGTCCGTCCACACATTTTCTTCCATGCGTCTGCAGTTTACGCATGCCCATCCGGTAAAATCTATCAATAAGGGCTTATGTTCCTTTTTCGCAAGTGCCAGTGCGTTTTCATAATCATTCCGGAGTGGCTCAATGCCCTTTTCACAATTCACCGGATTCTTGTACACAGAATAGCATAAAGGCGGTGGGAATCCGCTTATGAGTGAAAGATTGGCTGATTCTGTATTCGTAATTCCGGGTACGAGATAAAGTGTGCCCGCGGCGAAAAATATTATAAAACCAATACGGAGTTTACTGAATTTTTGTACGGGACTATCGTGGGGAAAACGGATCCTTCCCAGGAGGAATAAAGTGATCAGCAATCCGATCAGGATCCAAAACCCCATAAAAATTTCCCTTTTGACCAGTCCCCATTGTTGTACCAAATCCGCATTGGAAAGGAATTTTACCGCCATTGCCAGCTCGAGAAAGCCGAGCACAACTTTCACGGAGGTAAGCCATCCGCCTGACTTGGGCAGGGAGCTGAGCCATCCGGGGAAGAGAGCAAAAATGGCAAAAGGGAGCGCAAGTCCAAGGCCGAATCCTCCCATCCCAAACGTTAGCTGGGTAGCTCCGCCATTATTCGATAATGCGCCTGCCAGCAAGGTGCCCAGGATCGGGCCTGTGCATGAGAAAGAAACGATTGCCAGGGTAAGGGCCATGAAAAATATGCCCGCAATACTGCTTCCACCCGATTTACTATTGACTGAATTGGCCACGCTCCCAGGAAGGGTAATTTCAAAATATCCAAAAAAGGAGATTGCAAAGACCACGAAAATCACAAAGAACCCCAGGTTAAGCCATACATTGGTGGATATATTATTCAGCACTTCGGGATCAGTATGATCAAGTAAATGAAAAGGCAGGCTTAATAAGAGGTAGATAAGAAATATAAAAAAACCGTATAGTATTGCATGGCCAATACCTTTCTTCTGACTATCCGCCTTCTTGGTAAAAAAAGAAACAGTAAGCGGGATCAGTGGAAACACACAGGGAGTAAGCAGGGCAATAAAGCCACCCGCAAGCCCAAGAAGGAAGATACTCAGTAGTCCTTTTCCAGAGGTTCCTGCATCCCCGCAGGGACTGACCGGATTTTTCAGGTCCAGGCCCGGGATCCGGATTCGTGCGGTATTACTTACACCACCTGCCAGCTCAGTAGTAAATCCATAACTGCCGGTATAGAATTCATTATTCTTCCCGTAAAAGAAATTGAGCGTACCTAATAAATGCGCCGGGACCGTTCCACTGATCCTGAGTGGCGCCGTGAAGGTTCCTCCCGTGTCGTATAAGGTAAAGGCCTTGTTGTCAAACAGGTTGATATTCCGTTTAAGAAATCTCCCTGCGGATACGAATGGTTTTTTTGCTGTGATCGAGCTGTCTGCAAATGAAAGTTCCATTGAAGGCGTCCCGCTGATATCCTGATCCGGTCCGTATAATTGCCATCCGCTTTTGACTGTTGCTTTAAAAACCAGCTGATAACTACTGCCTTGTTTTACGGAGGAAACCTGCCAGGAGAGCGCAGTACTGTCCTGCGCGCGGAGCTGAAGAAAGGGTAGAAAAAGAAGGAAGAAGGCTCCGAACCGTATGGACATAGCTGGTTTAATCTAAATATTTGCCATCTCGGGATGCCTGAACCCGGCTTGAATTTTTCTGATGGTAAAAAGCTGCCGGAAAAGAAGACGGCCGTCCGTATTCCCCAGCAACTCTGAAGTCGCCCGTTCAGGATGCGGCATCAGACCGAATACATTCCTGGTCTTATTGCAGACACCCGCAATATGGCGGGTGCTTCCATTGGCGTTGGATTCCGGCGTTACATTACCGTTTTCATCACAATATTTCCAAAGCACCTGTTCGTTGGCTTCGAGTTCATCCAGGGTTTTATCATCTGCATAATACCTTCCCTCACCATGGGCGATAGGAATTTTCAGCGGCCGGGCGTTATCCTGAGTGAGATAAATATTTTTGCTGATGAATTGCTGGTTTGCATTCCGAAGCAGGATTCCGGGCAATAAATGCGACTCACACAGGATCTGGAAACCGTTGCAAACACCCAGCACCATGCCACCGCGGCCTGCAAACTGGATCAGAGGCTGCATGAGGGGACTAAACCGTGCAATCGCTCCGCAACGAAGATAATCGCCGTAAGAAAATCCTCCGGGCAACACGATACAATCTTCGGCTGAAAACATGCTTAGGTCTGTATCCTTATGCCAGAGCATGACAACTTCCTGGCCAAGATCTTCCTGAAGTGCAAATTGCATGTCCCTGTCACAATTGGAACCCGGAAATACAATAACCCCAAATTTCATGTAGAAGAATTACCGGATAAAGGTAATTCTTTCCGGTGAATGGGGAAATTACAGGAGATAGTTGACGGCCACTGCAATTGAAAAGCAAAGCCAGTGCAAGAGCAGTGGAGGTGCTTTTTTTGTTGGATAATAATATGCCGCAGAATGGAATACAGCAAAGGGTACAGCAGTAACGATCCAATTCTCGTAAGAACCTGCTTTGTTGATCAGGATCACCAACACGGCAACGATCAGGAATAAAAGCAGGAGAGTCCAGCTTTTCCTAACATGGATCAGCATTTTATTTAAGTTGTTTTGAACGAAAACACCACCCACAACAAAAGGGATAATCAGCATGCTTATACCTGCCGTAATCCAGGCGGCATTCGGCACTGCCGGCAGCACAAAATCAATAACCGGTACAAGGTTTTTCCAGTGCAGCTGATGAATGAAATAAAGGATCAGCAGTAAAAAATAATAGGGAGAAGTGAAGCCAATAAAGCCGACAAACCATTCCTGGATCCGGAAGGGGCGCATGATCAGTAAAGCAAAAAACAAAAGCAATAAAAAAGCGATCGCGGGAATATACAGAAGTGTAGCGAGTCCGAGAAACAGACCAATATTAAAGATGGTAGCTACAGGAGAATTGCTGTTATACAATCCGATCATTCTGTACCAACACCAGATAATAATGGAATTGATGAGCAGCGGAGCGGAAAAATGTCCCCAATCGGGCAACAGCGAAGTCACCAGGATATAACACATCCCAGGTAAATAATTTGATTTGGGAAGGATCTTATGATAATTGCAAATGCTATTCAGAAGGGTGGCCTGTGAAAACAATAGAATAAAACTAAGGATGGCAAAAGGAAGGGCCGCATGACCGAACAGCGAATCCAGGCCCGTCAGAATAAACCGGTAGAGATAATTATCCTCCGGATGCAGCAACGGCGAATACGGATGAAGAAAAATGGAGAACTTCAGCACCAGCGCGTAAACAAACAGCAGAAGGGCGTTGGTGGGCGCCTTTTGTTTAAAAATACCGATCACCGGCAGGTTGTTTTAAAAATCTATTTTAGCAAAACAAAGATAGTTCCTGTACAGGCAAGGTATTAAAATTTGATTACTGCTGATCTGTTTGCCGAATCTCGTCATGAACTCGTATCCTTTATCCAGGTTACGCAGGGTGGGGTAACGAGTAAGCTTACCATCAGGCGCGATGCTTTGATCCGTCAACAACATCATTCTTCGCTCATATTGGTTATACAGAAAATGTAATGCGCCTCCGGTATTGACGAGCTGGTAGGAAATCAGGCTGTTGCCATCATCATCAAACTGACTTTTTGGAATAACATTGCTCCATTCCAGGTTGCTGTTCTTATCAAATGAAAGCACCATGATATTTTCTGCATTATACCTGTTTATATTGAGGCCGCCATAACCGTACCGGTTCCAGGGTGAATAAGGGCTGTAATAAGGAGAATAATAATCCATCGGACCCATATAAGGTGAATAACCATACATGTAGTCCCAGCGGTTAAAAGGATTTCCGCGGGAGGTAGTGTATTCTGCCTCGCTGATCAACAGGTAGCCACCGTCTTTTTTCACTATGATGTTCTTGATAAAGAAATCATTAAATGCCATTTTAACGCTGGATTCCGAACTTTTGGAAAGGGTCCTCAATTCATCGTTAAAAACAGTGAGGGTTTCTTTCAGTTTGTTGCCGGATTCTTTATCCCAGGTCACCGTGTACATGCCTTCAATATTACCGCGCCGCTGCTTGTAGTAAAAGGCCGAGATCAGGTATCGCTTGTTGAAATTGTCAACCTTAATTTTGAGTTCATCCAGAATCCGGTCGCCCGCACCGATATCCTTGATGGAAAAAGTATCAGCGAGGGCAGACTTGGTAACGAGGGAAACCCTGGAAACAAATTCCCCGTTGCTGCTGTTGATGAATTTTGCAAAAACCAGTCCTCCATCGTTATCGAGTTCAAAATGGGTAAACTTATTATTGCGATCGTCTACGTCCATATTAATCCGGTGCCTGTCCTGCAACTCCAGATTCTTATTGAAAAGAAAAGTTGAAAAAACATAGTTCCGCTGGTTTTTACTGTTGATCTTCAGGATCATCAGATATTGTTTGTCCTCACTTACAATATTGGTGTAAATCTTATTGTTATTGGATGACCTTACCTGGGTAGTGTCCAGATCCACCGGATCGCCCATTCGTTTGCCCATCCCGTTTATTTTTACCGCCGTAAAATGTACCACGTTTTTTTTCTGGTACTCATACAACATATAGCAGAAATCCGGATACTGTACAAAATCAATATTCGCGTATTTATCTGGAAGAAAGTCAATTGGAACGCGTTCAATCAGCTTCATTTCATCATTGTAAATCGAAATGGCGTTGCTGAAATGATTGCTTTTGAAAACCAGGATATTACCGGAAACCCGGCCAATGAGATCAAAATTTGTTCTGCGGTTATCGTCCTGCTCCGGGTCTGAATATAGGATGCGCTGAGCCTGCATCAAGGTCGGAAATAGTAGCAGCAGGCCAAGGAATCGTAATTTCATATATATACGGTTAATAGAAGATAAGTACAAGAAGTAAGTTACTCAAAACTCCGTTCAGAACCTGTTAATTTGATCCTATTCCCTATATCTTTGTAATGGCCCCCGGGACCAACGATTGTTTGCATTAAAAATTCGTCCTGAATCAAAACCGTAAAATAACTTACACTCCGTGAGCAAACAAATTAATAGGGTCACGCCGGCCTCTCTGGTCATTGCTTTAGGTATTATTTACGGAGATATCGGTACCTCTCCTCTTTACGTATTAAACGCCATCATCAACGGTAGGGTTGTTTCGGATTTGCTTATTCTGGGCAGTCTTTCCTGTATTATATGGACACTCACCCTGCAGACTACTATTAAATACGTTTGGCTTACGCTGAAGGCGGACAATAAGGGAGAGGGCGGAATTTTTTCTCTCTATGCCCTGGTCCGCCGGCAAAAAAGATGGCTGGTATTGCCCGCCATGATCGGAGGCGCGGCCCTTCTTGCCGATGGTATGATCACCCCACCCATCTCCGTTACCTCCGCGATTGAAGGATTGCGCCAGTTACCCACCCTGGATTATATACCGCAGGAGACCATTGTTTATATTGTATTGGGCATTATGGTGGTGCTCTTTTTTTTGCAGCAATTCGGAACGCAGTCCATTGGAAAATTATTCGGCCCGATCATGTTCATCTGGTTTGCCATGATTGCAATGCTGGGAAGCAGCCACCTGGTGGATGACCTGCAGATCTTTAAAGCGCTTAGCCCGGTCTATGCCATTGAATTGCTCACCATCTACCCGAAGGGCTTCTGGCTCCTGGGTGCCGTGTTCCTTTGTACCACGGGGGCTGAAGCATTATATTCAGACCTGGGCCATGTTGGCAGAAGCAATATCCGGGTATCCTGGATCTATGTAAAAACCTGTCTGGTGCTGAACTATCTCGGCCAGGGCGCCTGGCTCCTCCATACGCATATGGGACAGATTTTTGATACCAGCAACAGCAATGTTTTTTACAGCATCATGCCGGCCTGGTTCCTGATCCCCGGTATCCTCATCGCCACAGCTGCGGCCATCATTGCCAGCCAGGCCCTGATCAGCGGATCCTTTACGCTTATCAGTGAGGCATCGCGCCTTAACCTCTGGCCAAAATTTCGTATCAGTTATCCAACGGAACAAAAAGGTCAGCTTTATATTCCCGCGATCAACTTTATGCTGTTCATCGGTTGTTGTGGAATAACGCTCTATTTCAGATCCTCGTCACATATGGAAGCGGCATATGGACTGGCCATTACACTTTGTATGCTGGCCACCTCTATTCTTTTTGCCAATTACCTCATCTCACGGCGGGCACGTTCGGGATTTATCTACCTGTATCTGACGGTTTACCTCATCATTGAATTCAGTTTTCTTTTTGCCAACCTGGAGAAATTTCCTCATGGCGGTTTTGTGACACTGATCGTGGGTGGCGCGCTTTCCATGATCATGTATGTATGGTTCCGTTCCCGAAAAATCAAAAACAGGTACGTGGAATTTGTTCGGATGGAAAACTACCTTCCTCAGATTCAGGAGCTCAGCAATGACCGCACCGTACCCAAGTTTACTACCCACCTGATGTACATGACCAGTGCAAACAACCCAAAAGAAATCGAGCATAAGATCATTTATTCCATCCTGAATAAAAAACCAAAGCGCGCAGATATATACTGGTTCGTACATATTGATACACTCGACGACCCCTACACGGCGGAATATTCCGTGGAGCACATCATACCAAACGACATCATCCGGGTGGAATTCAGGCTGGGTTTCCGGATTGAGCCAAAGATCAACCTCATGTTCCGTAAAGTTGTCGAGGACCTGGTTAAGAATAAAGAAGTAAATATTACAAGCCGATATGAATCCCTGGAAAGAAATAATGTTGTTGGAGATTTCCAGATCATCGTGATGGAAAAATACCTGAGCCAGGATAACGAACTTCCATTTGTTGAAAGGATCATAATGAAATTATATTTCTGGCTGAAAGAGCTCAGCCTCTCTGAAGAACGCGGATTCGGTCTCGACCCCTCCAACGTTACGATCGAAAAGTTTCCTCTTATTGTTTCGCCGCTGCCTGATTTGAATTTGAAGCGCGTCGGGGAGAGTTGAAAGAGTTGATGGTTGATGGTTGATGGT
>PLEB01000095.1 GCA_003136915.1 Chitinophagaceae bacterium | reverse complement strand
TAGAAATAAAGTAGGTGTTAAAACAAAAAGGGATTATAAAAAACCCGAACAGAATGAGGAACTCCAGGCAAAAGTGATTGCATTCGCCAAAGATAAAATTTATCAGATTTCCCGTGCGGGAAGTAGCAAACATGAGCGCACCGAAGCCTTTGAAACAATAAAACAGGAACTGATCGAGGGCCTGGGCGCAGAAGCAACAGATACCGATAAAAAGCTTGCTAAAAAATATTTTGCAGATCTGCAGTGGGACGTGGTCCGGAATATGATCGTTGATGAATCGATAAGGCTGGACGGTCGCGGATTGGATCATGTAAGACCGTTGGCAATGGAAACGGATCCTTTACCTACGCCTCATGGTTCTGCACTTTTCACCCGCGGTGAAACACAGGCGCTCACCACAGTTACCTTAGGAACTCCGCTTGATGAGCTGCTGGTAGAAAGCGCAGCAAAATCAGACTACACAAAATTTATCCTGCACTATAATTTTCCTCCATTCTCAACCGGCGAGGTAAAGATGATGCGCGCTCCTGCACGCCGGGAAGTGGGTCACGGAAACCTGGCTATGCGCTCATTAAAAAAGATGATGCCCGGAAAGGATTACCCTTACACCGTGCGTTTGGTAAGCGATGTGCTGGAGTCCAATGGATCGTCTTCCATGGCAACTGTTTGTGCGGGTTCCCTTGCGCTGATGGATGCCGGCGTTCCCTTTGCCAAGCATGTTGGCGGTGTTGCGATGGGACTGATCACGCGCGCATCCGATAACAAGCATGCAGTGCTTACCGATATTCTCGGAGATGAAGATCACCTGGGAGATATGGATTTCAAGGTCACTGGTACGCGGGATGGGATTTGCGGTGTGCAGATGGACATAAAGGTTGATGGACTGAGCATGGAAACCGTGCGCGAAGCATTGGAACAGGCCAGAAAGGGACGTCTGCATATTTTGGAAGCTATGTATGAATGTATTCCTGCAGCCAGAGAAGAAGTGAAACCACATGCTCCGCGGATGGAGAAGATATTTATCGATAAGGAATTCATAGGCGCCGTAATCGGTCCGCAAGGAAAGATCATCCAGGAAATACAGAGAGAAACAGGCGCCACCATCAACCTGGAAGAAGTAGGCAATTTTGGAGAAGTAAGCATATTCAGTCCTGCGAAAGAAGGTCTCGACAAAGCGGTAGCATGGATCAAAGGAATTGTTGCAATTCCGGAAGTTGGTACTGTGTATGAAGCCAAAGTAAAATCAGTAATGCCTTACGGTGCTTTTGTAGAATTCCTTCCCGGTAAACAGGGACTACTTCATATCAGTGAAGTAAGCTGGAAGCGGCTTGAAAGTATGGAAGGTGTATTGAATGAAAATGACATGGTGAAAGTAAAATTGATTGGCGTAGATAATAAAACGGGGAAATTTAAACTCAGCCGGAAAGTGCTGATGCCCAAACCTGAGGGACGGCCACCTGAAGCAAGGCCTGATATTCGTCCACGCACGCAGCATCAGGAATTCGGAGAGAAAGAATAGTTGTCGGTTGATCATTTGTAATTGTCCATTGTCTGTTTAAATCATGGTTACCTATATCGAAGTTTCCATTCCTACAAAAAACAGCATGGAATCCGATATACTGGTGGCGCGGCTAAGTCAGATTGGCTTTGAAGGATTCGAAGAAGAAGAAGACAGTCTGCATGCTTTTATTCCAAAAACATTATACGACGAATCTGGCTTGCGCGAGACTTTGCTTGAAGTGAAGGGCGCAGAACATCCAGAAAAGAGATCGCTGTTTTCTTCTCAGGAAGTAGAGCCGGTGAACTGGAATGAAGCATGGGAAAAGGATTTTCATCCGGTGATCCTGGATGATTTTTGCGCTATCCGGGCAGATTTTCATGAAAAAATATTTGGCGTTCAGTATGAACTGACAATTACTCCAAAAATGAGTTTTGGAACGGGTCATCTTGCAACAACCTATATGATGCTGCAGGCCATGCGGGGATTGGATTTTTATGCCGAGAAAGTTTTGGATTTCGGAACGGGAACAGGTGTGTTGGCTATTCTTGCAGAAAAAATGGGAGCTACTGATATTCGCGCCATTGACCTTGACGCCTGGAGCATAGAGAATGCGCGAGAAAACATGAAGGCAAATCATAGCGTTCATATTTCACTGGCACAAAAAGATGGTCTTGACGGAGAGGCTGTTTTCGACATTATTCTGGCCAATATAAACCTCCGTGTAATCCTTCAAAGCATGGGTCTTTTGTGGCAACATTTGGATGATAATGGCGTTGTAATAGCCAGTGGTGTCCTGGCTTCGGACGAGCAAATAATCAGGCAACATGCTGCGAATACGGGCTTTTTAATGAATATTCTATTTATCCGGGACAACTGGATGAGTTTCAGTTTAAAAAAACGTTGATTCTCCAGTGGGTTTGGCGAGGTTTAATAGCTTTTTTTTGTTATTTTTGATATCCAACTATCCCTAAGCATCCATGAAGGAGGTCCTATTTATTTTCATCGCTTACCTTATCGGTTCAATCCCAACGGCTGTGTGGATCAGCCGCCACTTTTTCGGGGTTGATATCCGGGATTATGGTAGCGGAAATGCAGGGGCTACCAATACTTTCCGGGTGCTTGGCTCAAAATGGGGATCTATTGTGATGTCGGTAGATGTGCTCAAGGGAGTGGTTGCCACGAGCCTTTACATCGTTATTCCCTTTTATGTACATAATGAGTGGGACCGGACAAACCTCATGGTAGGTCTGGGGCTGGCTGCTGTTGTTGGGCACATATTTCCGCTTTGGGCCGATTTCAGGGGCGGGAAGGGGGTCGCTACCCTGTTTGGGATGATCCTGGCCATACAACCCATTGTGGCGGTGTATTGTGTAGGAGTTTTTCTCCTCTGCCTCTACCTTACCCGTTTTGTTTCTCTGAGTTCCATACTCGCCTCCATTGCTTTCGCAGTGCTTATCCTATTCATTTTCAATGAAAAAGAGCCGCTTTACCGGGCATTTGCAATAGCCGTGGCCCTATTGGTTATCCTAACCCATCAGAAGAACATCAGCCGGATGCTGAGGGGCAGTGAGAGCAAAATTCCCATTTTGAAGTACCGGGACAAGCGAAGAGGCCGCTCGCAGAAGCCCTGATCGAAGGAAACCTCGCTCATTTCCTGTTAAATCCCCTGAATAACCGCTTTAATTCTCCATTGACAACCGATTTTCTTTTACTTCCGGCCGGAATTTTTTACCTTTGCAGCCCGCCGGTTACGTTCCTCTAATTAAAACAATCTAAGCATGTCACAGACTTTATTGGATAAGCTTGAGCTCAGAGAAGAAAAAAGCGTTTTAATTCAGGGACTTCCCTCCTCAATAGAGAAGCAGTTTGCAAAACTGGCTTTCGCTAAAAATGTAACACCTTTGCTCAAGATCAAAAAGATCGATTTTGCGCTGGTTTTTGCAGTAAACGAAAATCAGCTTCGGGGGATTATCCACGAAGTATTGCCGGCGCTTAGCAAGGGCGGCAAATTCTGGGTTGCATATCCAAAGACCAGCTCGAAAATCGCAACCACGCTCAACCGCGAATGCAGCTGGACCTGTATCACCCAGGCTGGGTTTGAAGGTATCAATGAAATCACGCTTGACCACGTTTGGACGGCTACACGGTTTGGTAAGGTTGGCCGTGGGGTTGCGGTTTGAGTTGACGGTTGACCGTCAATCCTGAATGGCAATTAAGGGCTTTCAAATCTTAACAATCACCGTTCCTGAAGCTTCCAGTAATTCCCTTTCCATCTGTTTGAGGTGAAGATGGGTTTGCATAAACATCAGTTGGTCGTCCTGATTTTGTGAGCGCTCCAGGTCTTTTTGATTCATTTCGATCAGCCTGCGGATTTTCCTCAACTTAAGGTAGGTTAAAGTTGATTTCACTTCTTCTTTGTAGAGATCTTCACGGGTGTGGATTTTTCCTTCATAAAATGTTCTCCAGTTTTCACTTACCTCATATGGGAAGTCCATAATGGATACCACGAGTGTGCTCAGTTGCTGATCTTCCTGGTAAAGAAAATTCCGGGCCGTGGGTTCCAATCCCTGCTGATACCAGGTTTTATAAATGTGCAGGATATTGATGAGATTCTTGTTGTCGATCATATCCTCATCAGTAAATTCCTGAAGCATATAATCTGCCACACGCTTTTCTTCATCCCAGGATTTTAATCCGAATTCTAGTAAACTGCGGACTATGGCACGTTCCTGCTGTTCATCCTGATTGAGTAAATCATTCAGCTCATCATCAAACTGGGTTGCGGAAGAAGGCTCATCACTAGTTTTTCGGTTTGCCGTAGCAGCCCTGCTTTCTGATTTGGAAATATGTTCGCGTAGAAATTTATTGACAAGCACATGTAGACCGGTCTCATCGATTTTCAGCAATTCGGCCGAGCGCCTTATATAGTCCTGGCGGCGCGTGAAGTCTTCCACCTTATTGATTCGTGAGATCGTTTCCGCGATCTGGTTTACCAATTGAGCCTTCTTGTTACTGTCAGTCCCGGCAGCTGCAAGCGAAGTCTCCAGTTGAAAAAGAATAAAATCTTTTTTGTTTTCCGAGATCAGATTCCGAAAGGCGGCTGCTCCCTTTTTTCGAACATAGCTATCAGGATCTTCCTGATCGGGTATCAGCACCGGCTTTACCTGTAAACTTTCTTCAAAGGCAAGGTCCATTCCCCGCAAAGCCGCCTTAATTCCCGCCGCATCTCCATCATATAAAATAGTCAGGTTGGAAGTATATTTCCTGATCAGTCTGAGCTGGTCCGGGGTAAGCGAAGTGCCACCGCTAGCCACAACATTTTCAATGCCTGCCTGATGCAGCGAAATGACATCAGTATACCCTTCCACCAGCAAACATTCATCCTGTTTATCAATAGCCTGCCGAGCAAAATAGGATCCGTAGAGAATCTTGCTTTTTACATAGATCTCATTTTCGGGTGTGTTGATATATTTTGGGGCCCGGTCGTTGTTCCTGATAATCCGTGCGCCGAATCCGGCAATTTTTCCGGTTTGATTTTGGATTGGAAAGATGATCCGGCCACGATAGTTGTCAAAGGCTTTTCCGTCGCGCCAAACGACCAGTCCGCTTTTTTGTAGAATATCCGGACTGTACTGCGCGGCCAGGGCCTCCACTGCAAAAGCGTCTGCCGCAGATGGATTATAACCCAGTTGGAATTTCCGGATGATATCATCGCCAAATCCGCGCTCCTTCAGGTAAGACAGACCGATATCCTGTCCTTCTTCATCCTGCAAAAGGATGCCCGTGAAGAATTGTTGAGCAAATCCGTTGAGAATGTAAAGGCTGTCGGCTGTTTGTTGCTGCATCCTGGCCTCAGGGGTGCTTTCCGTTTCTTCGATCGTGACATTATATTTATTCGCAAGCCACTTCAGCGCTTCCACATAAGAATACTTCTCATGCTCCATCAAAAAACTGATGGTATTCCCACTTCGTCCGCAGCCAAAACATTTAAAGATTTCCTTGGTTGGGGAAACCGTGAAAGAAGGCGTTTTTTCATTGTGAAAAGGACAAAGGCCAAGATAGTTGGCTCCCCGTTTTTTGAGTTTTACAAATCCGCCGACAATTTCAGTAATGTCAATGCGGCTGAGAATCTGTTGTATCGTTTGCGGAGAGATCAGAAATTCCAGTTTGAGCGTCGAATTTAATTTAAAAAAGCATCTTTGCAGCCGGTAAATAGAAGAGGATGAGTTCCCTTATATTGAAACTTGAAAATCTTGCAGTTAGCTTCGGAGGAAAACAACTGCGGACCAGCTTACGCGAATGAAATTTATTTGTTCTATCGCCGACGCGGAACCGGCGAACCATGTCAGCCCCGATTTTTGTCATTCATTATATCAGGGAATTGGCCGCCTGTATTAGCCAATTTACGCGCCTTGAAAAGGATATCCTGGTATAATGTATTGATAATCAGGCATTATTATATTCAGAAAAATACCTTTCGTTCCGCGTGTAAAAACCTGATGGCGGATTCTGAAAAGCAGTAAATTTGCATACACCCGCAGCCCCAACCTACTTACCCAAATTCTACTGCAGGTTAGGTTTTTATACTTCCCATTAATTCAGAACAATCAGACTGCAATCATAATTAAAACTTGTGTAGTATGTATTCTTATGCGCTGCTAGAAAAAAATTGTTATTATCTCATTCAGGAAACTGAAGAGTCAGCTGTCAGTCTGATTAAAGTGCACCTGGAAACGGAACAATGTATGTATGTTTCCAAGTACCAGGATGAACCGGCTATTGAGTGGAAGAAAAAGGGCGATCCGATTTTTGACATTCTGGAACTTGTGGGCGACGATAAAATCAAAGACTGGGGATCGATATATAATGATAACCAGGGAACCTATAATTACGAAGAGGACGAAGATTAATGCGTGTTTGCTTCCTTCCAGGGTGACCTGGCATATCGCCAGTAACCATAAGAAATGAGACCGGTGGCAATGGTAATGCTGAGGTAATTGATAAATGTTACATAGGGCAATGTAGCCCTGCTGAAGATTATATAGTTGAAAATATAGATTACCGTAAACAGCCCGTAGTAGAAAATATACCCCGCGTTTACGAAGGCCAGCACATTTTCAAAGGAGGTATGCCTCATTTTTTGAAAATAGATACTGATACCCCAGATATTCAGAATGAGGCTGATTAAACTTCCAAGACCGATTATCGGCGTGTTGGAATCGAAATTATATCCTTTCCACACGATCATGAGGATTTCAAAAATGATAAATCCGATCAGCATGTATTTGAATATTTTCTTCTTAAAGGCAAAATAAAATATCATCAGGATAAGCGGAGTATCTATCAGGTTATACACGAGGGTAATCTCATTGCTCATTGCCTTGTACCAGTTCCAGCGGAAAATTTCCGGAGTATAGGTTACGCCGTTAATCAGCCAGAAGATTGCTATAAGGAAAAAAGATTTATCCGGGGCAAGCCTTTTCAGCCAAAATATTGCCATCGGGATGAAACAAAGCGAAACGGCTATGATGGAGATCAGCAGGTTCAGGACCGGTAAAAGACCAGTTTTCAAAGGAAAGAGTTTAGGTTATAATAGCGTTGGAACCGCCCCTTTTAGTATGGGTAAAACTACTTGGTTTTATTCTCAAAATACGTATGCCTTTTGCCAGCAGAATGTCTGTAAAATCCGGAAAATCAATTTAATAAGGAATGCATTATGCACACCCGTGCGTAATTTATGAAACCCTCGAACAGATTCATTTACCTATATTTGCGCGCACTATTATGGCAGAAAATAAGCAGCAATTATTTGATTACACAGAAGAATCCATCCGCTCCCTGGACTGGAAAGAACATATCCGGCTTCGTCCGGGAATGTACATTGGAAAGCTTGGGGATGGCAGCAGTGCCGACGATGGGATCTATGTTCTGGTAAAAGAGGTTGTGGATAATTGTATTGATGAATACACGATGGGATATGGCAAGCAGATTGATGTGACGATCGAGGAGAAAGAAGTGATGGTACGTGATTTCGGACGCGGCATTCCGCTGGGTAAAGTGGTGGATGTAGTGAGTAAGATCAATACGGGGGCCAAATATGATAGTAAAGCATTTCAGAAAGCCGTCGGGCTTAATGGCGTGGGCATAAAAGCGGTGAATGCCCTCAGCCAATCGTTTACTGTATCCGCTTTCCGCGATGGCCGGGAAAAAAAAGCGGAATTTTCCAGGGGAAATCTGGTGAAGGAATACAAGGAAACCAAAACCGGGGAGCCGAACGGAACTCTGGTCCGTTATGTGCCTGATGAATCGGTGTTCAAGAACTTTCATTTCATCAATGAATACCTTGATAACCAATTCTGGAATTATTGTTACTTGAATGCGGGACTGGTTATCAATTATAATGGCAAGAAATAT
>PLEB01000410.1 GCA_003136915.1 Chitinophagaceae bacterium | reverse complement strand
TGGCAAACAGAATGGTAGGCGATTCGCCTTTCAACGCCTCAATGATCTGCCGCATGTATTGAAGTGAGAATATTTCAAAATCTTCCGGGCCCAGTATGCCGCCCCAGCTGTCGAATAACTGCACCACATCTGCTCCAGCCTTCACCTGTTGCAGGAGATAATTTATTGTTGTGTCCGTTAGCATTTGAAGGATCCGGTGGGCCAGCGCTGGCTGGGTATAACAAAAGGATTTGGTAAGGTCAAATGTTTTGGATCCCTTGCCGTCCACCATATAACAAAGAAGGGTCCAGGGGGAGCCTGCGAATCCAATCAGGGGAATCCGCCCGTTCAGTTCCTGCTTGGTTAACCTGATGGCATCGAATACATAACCCAATGCGTCTTCAACATCAGGAACAAATATCCGTTTCGCATCCGCCTCCGATCTGACCGGTTCAGGTAAAACCGGACCAGTATTCTCTATGAGTTGAACTTCCAGTCCCATCGCCTGCAAAACAACCAGGATATCCGAAAACAGGATGGCTGCATCCACGCCTAACTGATCAACCGGTTGCAAAGTAATTTCAGCAGCGAGGGCAGGCGTTTGCACGCGCTCGAAAAAAGAATATTTCTCGCGGAGCCTCCGGTATTCGGGAAGATAGCGGCCTGCCTGCCGCATCATCCATACAGGCGGACGTTCGGTAGTAAGCCCGGCAAGTGTTCTCAGTATCAAATCATTTTTAAACATACTAGGTTATCGGGTGTGTATGACCGTAAGCGACGGCCATTTGTAAAAGAAATTCCTTATCCGGTTTTGCAGAAATGACAACTTCATTTTTGCCTGCATTTTTTAAAGCTGAGGCTGTCGTGCTGCCCAGCGCAAATAAGATTGTTTGGGTGGAAGGATTGTTCATAGAAAAAAAACTCGCGACCGCGGTAGGACTGAAAAACAAAATGGCGTCATAGCTTTTTGTCAGTTTTACCGGCGTTAGCTGCGTCTTATATACAATCACCTCCTGCAGCCCGATACCGGATTCTTCAAGTTTTTCGGTCAGTGTCTCTCTGCGCTGATCACCACAGAAGAAAATCAGCTCTTTTGGTTTTTGCAGAATGATTTTCCCGGCGAGCCCTTCCGCATTTCCGGCCTGATCCATGATAGCAGATGCGCCAAAAAATAAAGCGGCGCGCTTTCTGGTTTCGCTGCCCACACAATATATTTTCCAATCGGGTTTATCTTGTAAAACAGATACCACGGCTCTTACTGCATTTGCACTCGTAAAAATGACCTCTATTGACTTGCCTGCATAAAACAGGATTTGATCCCGGGTTTCGGCATCCGTATTCAATACTATCTTTATAAAGGGAATTTCTTCAAACGTTACGCTGCGCAGGGAACCGGGATGCGTTTTATCCGTGATGTGCGATTCGTTTAGCCCTGCGGATCCAGTGGATAATATAGTGAACCGGCGATCAGGCATGTTCAATTTCCCGGATTAATTCAATACCTCCATCGGCCAGCATTTCATGCGCTGCAGAAATACCAAGGGATGCCGCCAGCTCTATGGAAATTCTTTTTTCTATGTTGAGGACACGTTTTCCGTCCCTGCCGGAAATATTTCCACGAAAATAAACTTCCTCATTTTCAATTTCCGCCAGGGCGCCAATCGGGGTGGAACATCCTCCCATCAGGGCCGACAAGAAATCCCTCTCAATTTTAGTACAGAAGGCCGTGCGTTCATCATTTAGTTTTGCGCAGGATCTGAGCAAGGTTTCGTCGCTTTCGCGGCACACGACCAGCAGGGCACCCTGGGCAGGGGCGGGTATCATCCAATCAAGTTCAATTGCGTTTACAGGTCGCAGGCCGATTCTTTCGAGACCCGCTGCAGCAAAAATGGCTCCGGCCCATTTGCTTTCACCCAGTTTTTTCAAACGGGTATTCACGTTTCCCCGAATGGGTTCTATGGTATCATCAGGAAAACGGTGCAGCCATTGCGATTTTCTTCTGAGGCTGCTGGAAGCGATTGTGCATGGAGGATGCTGATTAATAAAAGCAGTTGCTGTTTTTTCACGAAGGACCAACAGGTCGAACGGACTATCCCGTTCCAGCACGGCTGCTTCCACGATTCCTTTGGGAAGCCGGAGGGGAACATCTTTCATGGAATGCACTGCGAGATCAATTTGATCATTCAGCATAGCCTGATCCAGGCTGCGTGTAAATATTCCCTGAACACCCATGGCGTAAAGGGGCGTAGTCAAATCCAGATCTCCTTCGCTTTTTATCGGTACGATTTCGGAATCAAGGCCGGTTTCTTTTAATAAATGTTTCACCCGTGTTGCCTGCCACAAGGCAAGCTGACTATCCCGCGTACCGATCCTGATTATTTTTGACATGTTCGATTTGTTTATCCTGCGATAAACTCGTTGATTGCCTGAATATACTGGCAACCGCGTTGGTTTTCGCGGCGCATTTTGGTAGCCATGCCATTCAATACGCGCTGTATTTTCTGGTCTGTAGCATTGGATGGGATTTTCCCGGAGACCTGTTGATCAAATAAAGGAGAACGGTCAATTTCCTGGAGTTTTATTTTCACTTCTCTCAACACCGGTACATGTTTGCGCATTTCATGCCAGTCGAGTAATTCCTCCAAATGACCGGCAATGATGGTTCGGGCTTTGGGCACTTCTGCGGCCCGTCGCTGAAGGGTTTCATCTTTCATCCTGGAAAGACTATCCACATCAACCAGGTTTATATTGGAAAGGGAAGCAACATCTTTGTGCACGTTGCAGGGAATGGAAAGATCAATGATGAGTTTATCTTCATTTGTATGTAAGAGCTGGGAAGCGGAGATAACAGGCTCTGTCGCGTTGGTAGCTACCAGGATGATGTCTGCCTTTCTGATCTCTTCCTGCAAGTGATCCATGGACGCGCAACGCAAATTCAGTGTCGATGCGAGGTCCTCGGCTTTTTCATTGGTGCGGTTGATCAGGGTGATATTGGTTGTGCCGAGATAGTCGACCATATTCTTACATGCATTCCTTCCAATTTTACCCGTGCCCAATAAAAGAATCTGTTTATCCTGGATATCTTTTATGTTTTCGCGCATGTAATGCACAGCGGCAAAAGCAACGGAAACTGTTCCATCACTTAAGGCCGTTTGATTCTTAATTTCTTTCGAAGCCTGCAAAACCTGGTTAAGTGTCCTTTCCAGGAAATAATGAATAAAATTTCTTTCCCGGGCAAATTTCATAGCCTGCCGGATCTGTCCCACGATTTCATAATCACCCAGGATCTGGGAATCCAAGCCCGCTGCCACTTCAAAAAGATGCCGGATAGCATTTAATCCCTTTTTACCATAGGCCAATTCAATGAACACTTCCTCCTTTCCTTCTGTCTGGGAACAAAGCAGGTGAACGAGCTGCTGTGGATTTTCTGCCAGTCCGTAAATCTCCGTGCGGTTGCAGGTGGATAAAACAAACAGGTCCTGAACTCCATAGGATGGGGCATTTTGAAGGATCTGATCATATTGATTTGAGCCGATAGCAAAAAGGCCCCGGATCCCGGTATCGGTTTTTTTATAATTAATTCCTGCTACAAAGAATTTGGAAAGTTCAGCGGCTTGGTTTCTGGTCATCCGGGTATTAATAGATTCCCAAAATTACTTGGTGCATTTCTTAACTCGGCATTTTAGTGTCATAATACTGTCATTTGTAAAGCAGGGAATTATTGCTCCGGGCCGGGTGGAGCATCTTTTGTGTTGAGTAATTACATTTGCGCATGGCAATTTCCAGACGGGGTATTATCTTGATGAACCTGGGGTCCCCTGATTCTACGGCTGTAAAAGATGTAAGGAAATACCTCAATGAATTTCTATTTGATGACCGGGTGATTGACTATTCCTGGCTATTTCGGAAGGTACTTGTTCAGGGAATCATTGTTCCGCGCCGTGCCCCTAAATCAGCCGAAGCATACCGTAAGATCTGGACTCCGGAAGGATCTCCGCTTGTCCGGCTGACATTTCAATTGGCTGCGCGTCTGCAGGAACTGGTGCCTGACCCGGTTGCTGTTTCCATGCGGTATGGTAATCCTTCTTTGGACGTCGCTTACTTAGAACTTTTACAAAAAATACCTGATCTGGAGGAAGTTATTGCCGTACCCCTTTACCCCCATTATGCCATGTCTTCTTATGAAACGGCGGTGGAACACGCGAAAGCTATTCATCACCGGAGAAGATACAGGTTCCGGCAGAAATTCCTGCCCCCGGTTTATCAGCGTCCGGAATATATTCATGCGCTTACGGAACACGTGCGACCCTGGCTGCAACGTGATTATGATCATCTATTGTTCAGCTTTCACGGTATTCCGGAAAGACATTTGGAAAAAACAGATCCGACGCACGAGCATTGCCTTCAATCGGCCGATTGCTGTTCCGTTGCTTCTGTGGCGCATCACACCTGCTACCGGCATCAGTGCCTCACGACCATGCGACTGGTCGCGGAAAGGTTGAATCTGCCGGAAGAAAAATTCAGCTATTCTTTCCAGTCGCGTTTGGGAAGAGAAGAGTGGTTAAAGCCTTACACTGATTTCAGATTTCAGGAAATGCCAAAGGAAGGAATTAAAAAGCTGTTGGTGATTTGTCCGGCTTTCGTGAGTGACTGCCTGGAAACGCTTGAAGAAATTGCGATCCGTGGAAAGCAAAGTTTCCTCGAATCGGGCGGAACTGCTTTTGATTTAATTCCCTGCTTGAATGCGGATCCGCTTTGGGTGAAGGCGCTGGCTGGCTGGGTTCAGGAACAATGATGCATATATATCCATATATTAAGGCGCTGCATATTATTTTTATAGTCACCTGGTTCAGCGGCATGTTTTATATTGTCCGTCTCTTCATTTATAATACCGAAGCTGCCGAAAAACCTGCCGCGGAAAAAAATATTCTCCAGGCCCAGTTTCGGATTATGATGAGGCGGTTATGGCTGGGCATCACCTGGCCATCAGCCGTGCTCACATTGATTTTCGGTCCCTGGATCTGGTGGCTCATGGGCAGCACACCTTCGTGGCTCCAGGTGAAACTCGCATTTGTGATTCTGCTATATCTCTATCACTTTTCGCTGCACGGGATTTACAAGCAACGGATGCGGGGCGTTTTCCGATACAGTTCTCAAAAACTCCGCATCTGGAATGAGCTCGCTACTTTATTATTATTTGTGATCGTTTTTCTCGCTACAGTTAAACAAGCCATGAGTTGGATAAGCGCTTTGATTGGAATTGTTTCCCTCGCGATTGTTTTGATGCTGGCGATCAGGTTGTATAGGAAAGTGCGAAGTAAGAATGGTTGATGGTTGACGGAATTCAGATGCAGGATCAAAACGGGTAGACATTTCAAAATATTGTTGGAAGAAAATGGCAACGTGATTTGCGATCGACGTATGACTGCTAAATATCAATTTCGGATTTAAAAACAAAGCCCGTCAACTGTCAACCGTCAAC
>PLEB01000252.1 GCA_003136915.1 Chitinophagaceae bacterium | reverse complement strand
CAGATAAAAAATTTGAAAAGGCCTTCTGCATGCAGACGGCCTTTCGTTTTAACCCCATTTCCCGATTTGGGAACATCGTATTTATACTATAAGTAGTTGAATTTGTATGAATTAATTGTTGATAATTATTTTCAAAATACTCCTAGGTGTTCTTGTTTAATAGAATTGTTTTGCTATTTTTACAACGGTTTTTCATAGGATATTGGATTTTAAAAACGGGGCTGAATTTCTATTCTGGCCCCTTTTCATTTTTGGACTTCTTCATCTTCCGAAATCCTTACCCAGCCTGCGTTTCCTCTTCGCGCTGATTGGAGAAAAATGCGCATACTATTTTTGCCTTAGCGCTTCCGATAACTGCGCTCAACTCAGACTCTGTTGCTGCTTTAATATTTTTTACTGAACGAAAAGTTTTCAGCAGATGATCGGCCGTTTGCTTTCCGATGCCTTTGATGCTTTCCAATTCATTTATGAAAGTTCCACGGCTTCTTTTATTCCTGTGGAAACTGATCCCAAACCGGTGCACCTCATCCCGGATCTTACGGATGAATTTCAGACTGCTGCCACTATAAGGAAGTTTCAGCGATTCCTGATCCCCGGCAAAGAATATCTCCTCTTCATTCTTGGCGAGCCCTATAAGGGTCATCCTGCCTTTCAAGCCTAATTCCTCAATACTTTCCAATGCAGCGTGTAATTGTCCCTTGCCGCCGTCTATGATCACCAGTTGGGGCAGAGACTCTCCTTCCTCACTCAATCGCTTATACCTTCGGTACACAACCTCTTTCATCGTAGCAAAATCATTGATCCCCTCTACCGTTTTTACATTGAAATGACGGTAATCTTTTTTATTTTCAATACCATCCCTGAAACACACCATCGCGGAAACCGGGAAGCTGCCCTGAAAATTGGAGTTGTCGAAACATTCAATATGCGTTGGCAATTCTGAAAGCTGAAGATCTTTCTGCAATTGCAGCAAAACTTCTTTTCTTTCTTCCGGCGTTTTTTTAAGCAGGTGAAGCATCTTCTTTTTTTCGGCCTCTTCCCTGAAATAATTCACATTCATTTCTGACAATTCCAGCAGTTTCTTTTTATCGCCTCCCTTCGGAACGGTTATCACTATACCTTCCTGTGGAAATTCAATGGGAAAGGGCACGATGATTTCCGGTGCCTGGCTGTTGAAGGTATCCCTCAGCTGCGCGATGGTAAACACCAGGATCTCTTCATTCGTTTCTTCCAGGTGCGTCTCGGCCTCGGTGGTATGCGTTTGTACGATCGTTCCGTTTTCTACCATGAGGTAGTTGACAAACGCCGTATCCTGATCGCGGAATATCGAAAAAACATCAGCCTGTTCGATATGCTTATTTACAATCACGGACCGTGCCTGGTAGTTTTCCAGGTGCTCGAGTTTTTTCCGGAGAATTTCTGCCTTCTCAAATTGCATATCCGCAGCTACTTCTTTCATATCCTGTCTGAATCCGCTGATCACAGGTCCCAGATTCCCCTTCAAAATATTTTTCATTTTCTTTAATCCTTCCATGTAATCAGCTTCTGTCTGCAATCCTTCACAAGGACCTTTACAGTTGCCGAGATGATATTCCAGGCAAACCCTGAATTTTTTCTTGGCAATATTCGAAGGCGTAAGATTCAGCTTGCAGGTACGCAGCTGAACATTCGATTTAATAAAGCTGATCAATTCTCTAACCTTGGCGACGGAAGTGAATGGTCCCAGGTATTCGGATCCGTCATCGATCTTTCTGCGGGTTAGAAAAACGCGGGGAAAAGGTTCTTTCTTGATAACAATGTATGGATAGCTTTTGTCGTCTTTTAAATTGATATTAAACCTCGGCTGGTATTGTTTGATAAGGGAATTTTCCAGGAGAAAGGCATCCTGTTCAGAATTCACAAGCGTGAATTCAATAGTGCTGATGCGCCTGACCAACTCATAGGTTTTGAAGTTGGTAAAGGTTTTATTAAAATAAGAACTCACACGTTTCCGCAGATTCTTCGCCTTCCCTACATATAGTAATTCCTTGCGGGAGTCGAAGTATTTATAAATCCCCGGGTCCTGCGGAATAGTTTGTGATATCGCCTGAAATGTTTCCTGGTCCATGCCCTTAGTCGCTTCCCCATTCCACTTTTATCTGGCTCGTACTGGTTTGGCCGTGTATGGGTTTATAAATTTGAAGAATACTGAAACTCTTTCTGGTCTTCCAATACATCTTACTGAGAACCAGACTGTCTGCATTACCTGAACTCACTTCCAGATAGATCGACCTTACTTTATCCGCTGTCTGGCCCGGTACCGCCAGCACATCTACTCTTCTTAACCCGTAACTACTATCTTTTGTTGAATAGGTAAAAGTGAGCAGATTGGTCGTCTGGTCCAGGAAGGAGGTTTCATCGAATCTTTTTTCAAAGCGGTTGCTATCCAGGTCATTCAGCAGGAAGGCAGCAGCCAGCCGGTTGAATGTCTGGGTTGTTATAATGGCCGAATCCGTTTTACCGTTCTGAGATTGATATTCCATTAATTTTTGCGGAAAGGAATCCACCCAACCGATCTCAGCTTTTAAGAAATCACGTACAGGAAAATAATTTCTTTTTAAGGTATCCGTAGTTTGGGAAAGATTTGCATCAGCAGGAGCTGGTGGATTATGGCAGGCAAAATACAAAAGGCCCGGCAGCATGGTCAGCAGCACTCGTAATTTCTTCATGCGATAAAATTAGCACATGCAAACAAAACTACCTGATGGTTTTGCTGAATCCGAGCCGTATGCCGTAATTCATCAGGTTTTCCCGTAAGGGATAGCTGTCTTTGTAAGTGGAGAGGAGTTGATAGCGCACCATGGGTCCCAGTTCCCAGCGAACCTTGCCTATGCGGTAGGAAATAAATGCGTCTGCCCCGGCCTGAACATTCCATTTGCGGAAAACATCGGGTTGTTTGGAATACGTACTATAATCGCTGGAAAGCACATAAGCGTCATTGCTCAGCAGATAGCTGGGTTCCAAAGTAGCACCCAGGTGAAATTCCAATCTGCCCTGGCCGGCAACTTTCCACTCAATACCAACGGGGATGGATAGTTGATAATATTTATTCTGAAAATGCTGAGGGTTTTTCGGATCTGCATTTCTTGCCAGGGAATAGTTGGCCAGGGAATCTGCGATATAGCCGAAATAAGAACTCAATGATGCGGAAGCCTGTGTCGGGTTTGAATTGTATGCCTTAATATAATACCTGCTGAAACTGAATTGCAGTCCCGCTTTCAGATAAAATTTATTGGAGAGCCTGTAAAGCAGGTTACCACCAACATCATATCCCATGGCAGGCGTATTATCCACAAAGCCATTTACGTTTGCAAAATGCACAACAGTAATAGGCACATTTTGTATAGTAGGATTTATATTCTGATAATTTACGCCATTCAGATGATGTGAATTCAGCGTTGGCGTAATATAAATTTCCCAACTGAACCGGTCGTTCCGGAGATGGTCCGAATGAACCGGCGATTTTTCAGAAGCCGGCATCAGATCCGATACCTCAGCAAGAACCGGTAGTTTTTGTTCCGCGCTCTTGTCGTCCGGGGCGCTCAGTGAAGATGTATTTGCGGAAGACATGCCAGACAACATGATGTTGGCTGTGCGACCCGGATTCGGGTTAGCGGCCAGTTCAGATCTTAACTGTACTGGTGACTGCCTTGCAATTTCCTGTGAAAGACCCGAAGAATTTTCTTCAGGTTCGGGAGCAGAAATAAATGGAGCCCTGTTAATTTGTGCGCGGCCTGCTGATTGCCTGGAAGATGCATCAGAGGCGGCGGTTAAACCATTCGGATTAAATGCTTGAAGATAAGCAGTGGCAGGAGTTTCGGGTTCAGCAGATGTTTTGGTTACGGCCCTTGTATTATGTACATATTTTGATGGAGCGATCAGCTGGGTGCCAGCAAGAATAAGAATACCACCAACCAGAAAGCTCATTCCAACCACAAAGCCCCTGCGCCTGGTAT
>PLEB01000114.1 GCA_003136915.1 Chitinophagaceae bacterium | reverse complement strand
GCAAGGGGTTGGATATATTCTATTTCCCCTCTTCCTTTAAGAACGGCAAGACATATCATCAGCTTAACAGCAGCCATGTCATGCTTCGTACAGAAGCGCTGACCCGCTGGAGTGGGGGCGGAAACAAGAAAATGATCTTCAGTTACCCCGAGGCCTTGTTTGAAAAAGTGGTGCTCCCGGAAACCCTTGCGGATAACATGATAAGGATTAAATCGGGAGAGACTATCCGGCCGGAGGCCCTTATGGAATCCCTGTTGGGGTACGGTTTTGAAAGAACGGATTTTGTTTACGAGCCCGGACAGTTTTCTTTGCGCGGGGGTATCCTGGATATTTATTCTTTTGGCAATGAAAAACCATACCGTATCGAGCTCTTTGGAAATGAAGTGGATTCGATCCGCATTTTTGATCCGGAATCGCAATTGAGTGAACGCAGATTAATACAGGTAAATATCATCCCTAATATTGAAACACAGTTTGATACGGAAAAAAAGGTCTCCCTTTTCGAATTCCTTCCGGAGAACACCGTGATCTGGATGCATAACCGGAACTTTATAAGGGAAAAACTCGAAATCCAGTCAAATGAACTTCAGGAATTATTAAGATCCGGAGCGCTAAAGGAGCTGGTGCCCGCTGAAGACGCACCGATAAAGAAAACGATTTCCGCAGACGATTTCATTTCCCTGGGTTCATTCGATGAAGCAACAAAAACAAAGCACCTGGTTGAATTCGGATTTCAGCAATCACCGGATCCTGCTGCTTTTTCCATCGAATTCCATACGCGCCCGCAGCCCGTATTTAACCGGCAATTTGATCTCCTCATCAGGGACCTGGAAAGTTGGGAAGCCAAAAAATTCCGGATCTTTCTTTTCGCCGATAATCCAAAACAACTCGAAAGGCTATATACCATTTTCGAAGATTTGAAATCGGGCATCCGCTTTGATCCCATCGCGAGTTCCATCCACGAAGGATTTATTGACGAGGACCTGAAGATCGTGTGTTATACCGATCACCAGATCTTTCAACGATATCACAAATACAAGATCAAGCAGGCTTACAATAAAAGCAAGGCCATAACGCTGCGCACCCTGCGCGAATTGCAACCCGGAGATTTTGTGACGCATATCGACCATGGTGTGGGCATCTTCAGCGGGTTGCAGAAAATGGAAGTGAACGGAAGACTGCAGGAAGCCGTGCGAATCTTGTATAAGGACAATGACATTCTATATGTAAACATAAATTCGCTTCATAAAATTTCTAAGTATACCGGCAAAGAAGGCAGTGTGCCAAAAGTGAGCAAGCTGGGCAGCGATGCCTGGCAGCGGCTCAAAGAAAAAACCAAAACCCGGGTCAAAGAAATCGCATTCGATCTCATCAAGCTCTACGCTGCACGCAAGGCTCAGCATGGATTTGCATTTTCGCCTGATAATTATATGCAGACGGAATTGGAAGCTTCATTTATTTATGAAGACACACCCGATCAGAGTAAATCCATTGCCGATGTAAAAAAAGATATGGAATCTCCTTCACCGATGGACCGACTGGTTTGCGGGGATGTGGGATTTGGAAAAACAGAAGTGGCCATTCGGGCCGCATTCAAGGCATGCCTCGACGGCAAGCAGGCGGCGGTGTTGGTTCCTACGACCATCCTCGCTTTTCAGCATTACAAAACTTTCGGAGACCGGCTGAAAGAATTCCCGGTAACAGTGGATTATGTAAACCGCTTTAAATCCTCCAAAGACAAAAAAGATACTTATCAGCGGCTTGCGGAAGGAAAGATCGATATCATCATCGGCACCCATTCGATCCTTGGAAAGGATGTGAAGTTTAAGGATCTGGGATTGCTTGTGATTGATGAAGAACAGAAATTTGGCGTGGCCCATAAAGAAAAGATAAAGACCCTGCGGACGAGTGTGGACTGTCTTACCCTGACTGCAACGCCGATTCCGAGAACCCTGCAGTTTAGCCTCATGGGTGCAAGGGACCTGAGCATTATCAATACAGCTCCCCCAAACCGGCAGCCCATCCAAACGGAAGTGATGGTATATAACGAAGATTTTATCCGCGAAGCTTTATATTATGAGATCGAAAGGGGCGGACAGGTTTTCTTCATTTTCAACCGCATCCAGGGATTAAAGGAAATGACCGGCATTTTGCAGGAACTCTGCCCGGACATAAGCATTGGGTATGCACATGGACAAATGGACGGAAATGATCTGGAGGAAAGGATCATGAACTTTATTGACCGCAAATACGACGTGCTGGTATGTACTAATATTGTTGAGAGCGGGGTGGACATTCCCAATGTAAATACGATCATCGTAAATAACGCGCATCAGTTCGGTCTGAGCGACCTGCACCAGTTGCGCGGCAGGGTGGGCAGGAGTAACCGGAAAGCATTTTGCTATCTCCTGGCGCCCTGCTTGGCCACGCTGCCTGCCGATGCCCGGAAAAGGCTTCAGACGCTTGAACAACATACTGATTTGGGAAGCGGGTTTCAGATCGCCATGCGCGATCTTGATATCCGTGGTGCAGGTAACATGCTCGGCGGAGAGCAAAGTGGATTCATGGTGGAAATGGGATTTGAAATGTATCAGAAAATTTTGAATGAAGCCATCCGGGAACTGAAGCGGACTTCTTTCCAGGATTTATTCAAGGAAGAAATTGCCATTCAGGAAGAAGAGGCGCAGGATTGCACAATAGATACGGATCTGGAAATACTTATTCCGGACGATTATGTGGAAAGCGTTACAGAAAGGTTGTCGCTTTATACGCGACTGGATAATTGCGAAACAGAAGCTGAACTCCTGGAATTTCATCAGGAACTGCAGGACCGCTTCGGTCCGGTTCCGGAGGAGGTGGAGGATCTGTTTGATACGGTGCGCATCCGCAAACTTGCTGTGGAGCTGGGTTTTGAGAAATTGATCTTTAAGGATAAAACAGTCAGGTTATATTTTATCAACCGGCCCGACTCAAAATACTTCGAGTCTGAAATCTTCAGGGGCCTGCTCGACTTCATTCAAAAACAAATGCGTCAGGCCAGGCTCAAACAAAACGGAAAATTGTTTATGCTGATCCTGGGTGAAGTCGGATCTATGAAAAAATTGCTTGAAATTATGCAAGGGATGCACCGTTCAGTGAGGAAGGAAGATCAGCAAAAGATCCTGGTAGCGGATAAGAAATGATCACAGTTTTTTTTCCATGATCACATGTTTGATAGTCACTTCTGTGAATTCGCCGTCTATTTTCACATATCCCAGCTTTTCGTAGAATCCGGTGGCAGTGATCCGGGCATGCATCATGAGGGAATTATATCCCATGTCCCGCGCAATATTTTCAGCAAAGATCATGAGTGCGCGTCCAATACCCTTTCCCTGCAGGTTATTGGGTACGGCCATCTGACGGAGCCGGAGGGTTTGGGGATCCAGCGGTGTAAGGAGGCAACAACCCAGGATCCGGTCATCTTCGAAGGCCCCCATAAGCACATCATCCTTTTCTTTTTCCAATTCTTCGGGGCTGAAGCTCAGTCCCAGCGGCTTTCTCAGCATTTCATACCTCAAACGCACCATTTGTTCATACTCGGGGGATCCGTAATCAATAAGCCTGAGGGCCATGAGGTAATGGGTTGATTTATGCTATCTTACAGCGGAAATTGCAAATTCCGGTATATAATCCAAATCAAAAAATAAAATTGAAATGGCTTGTTGGTGCTGTTTAGTTCAAAAATTATATTTTTGCACCCGAAACTAAACTTTACAAAAATGTCAGACATCGCAACACGAGTCAAAAAAATTATAGTGGATAAGTTAGGAGTAGAGGAAGCTGAAGTGACCAATGAGGCCTCTTTTACCAACGATCTGGGCGCCGATTCACTTGACACGGTGGAATTAATTATGGAATTCGAGAAGGAATTTAATATTTCAATTCCCGATGAACAGGCAGAAACCATAACTACAGTCGGACAAGCCATAGCATACCTGGAAGAGCACGCCAAATAGGTTGGTGAGTCTTGTGCTGCGCATGACCAGTTGATCCGCTTTTCGAGGGCATAAAGTCTGAGAAAGCGGATTTATCACATTAATTATTTTCCGCGCAATACACTTTATGGAATTGAAAAGAGTTGTCGTTACAGGAATCGGAGCGCTTACTCCCTTGGGTAATAATCTGAATGATTACTGGAATGGTTTGCTCAACGGAGTTTCAGGTGCGGATTACATTACGCTGTTCGACGCAACTAAATTCAAAACGCGTTTTGCCTGCGAGTTGAAGAACTTTGATCCGCTTAATTTTCTGGAGAAAAAAGAATCACGGCGGCTTGACCGCTTTGCACAAACTGCCGTCGGCGCGAGTGATCAGGCTGTTGCAGATGCCGGCATCACCAGGCAAAATGTGAATTCCGATCGGGTGGGCGTTGTATTTGCCAGCGGTATCGGGGGCCTTATCACCTTCCAGGAAGAGGTGGTACATTTTGCGCTTGGTGATGGCACACCGCGATACAATCCTTTCTTCATTCCCAAGATGATCCTGGACATCGCTGCAGGTCATATTTCCATAAGGTATGGTTTCCGCGGACCAAATTTTGCGGTTGTCAGCGCCTGCGCCTCTTCCACGAATGCCATCATGGAATCGTTCAACCTGATCCGTTTGAGTATGGCTGATATTATTCTCACTGGCGGATCGGAAAGTGTGATCAGCGAAGCGGGTGTCGGCGGTTTCAATGCGATGAAGGCCCTCAGTGAGCGGAATGACAGCCCCAAAACGGCCAGCAGACCGTATGATAAAGACCGGGATGGTTTTGTTATGGGAGAGGGTGCCGGAGTTTTGATTCTGGAAGAACTCGAACACGCAAGAGCCCGGGGAGCCCGGATATATGCGGAGATTGCAGGATGTGGCGCAACAGCAGATGCACATCATATCACCGCACCTCATCCCGAGGGATTGGGAGCCAAGAACGTAATGAATGCGGCTTTGCGCGACGCGCAGATGACCGCTGCCGATATTGACTATATCAATACCCATGGTACCTCCACCCCGCTCGGCGATATTTCCGAAGTCAGAGCGATCATGGATGTTTTTGGCGAGCATGCTTTTAAGGCCAATATAAGTTCAACAAAATCAATGACCGGACATTGTCTCGGCGCCGCAGGCGTAGTGGAAGCCATTGCCTGCATCATGAGTGTTGTGCATGATATCGTGCCACCCACGATCAATCATTTCACTGACGATCCCGAACTGGACCCCCGCCTCAATTTTACCTTCCTCAAGCCACAGAAAAGAAAAGTAAATGCCGCCCTGAGCAATA
>PLEB01000052.1 GCA_003136915.1 Chitinophagaceae bacterium | reverse complement strand
ATTTCATGAACTCTTCCCGGCCGTAAAGACCAGTTAAACTTGTTCGCAGCAACTCATTTTCACCCTCCTTCGCTGAAGCTACGGAGGGCAAAGCATTTTCAAATTTTCAAATTTTCAAATTGCCCCCCACAACCCAACCGAACACACGACTTCTCTCCCTCGACTTTCTCCGCGGTCTCACCATGGTATTCCTCACCCTCGAAAGCACTCTGCTGTTTGAACACCTGCGACCGGCAGTTGCAGGAACCCTTGGTGCGCCGATCCTGAATGAATTCACGCACCATCCCTGGCATGGATTGCATTTCTGGGACCTGGTGCAGCCGACCTTCATGTTTATTGCGGGAACCGCGTTGGCGTTTTCGATGAATAAGCGGCGAAAGACAATGAGCTGGAACCAGGCATTTATCAAGATTCTCAAAAGATGTTTCTGGTTATTTTTCTGGGGCGTGCTGGATTATGCGGTGAGAAAAACAGGACTGTCATTCGAACTCTGGGATGTGCTTACGCAGTTGTCATTCACCACGCTGGTTGCATTTCTGATCATGGATTCTCCGATCGTGATGCAGATTTTCATAAGTTTTTTATGCCTGCTGATCCCTGAATTGCTATACAGGTATGCACATGTTCCGGGATTTGACCAGCCCTTTGTGGATCAGCATAATTTCGGAAACTATGTTGATACATTGCTGATGGATAAAATAAACCCCGATGGATGGGTAGCCATCAATTGTATTTCCACGAGTGCCCACACCATCTGGGGTGTGATAGCGGGAAAGATTTTGTTGAGCAACAGAACATCTTCACAAAAGATGAGATATCTGTTGATCAGCAGCGCTGTTTTATTGATCCTGGGATTTGGCTTGGATGCAGCCAGCATCACGCCGATCATAAAAAGAATTGCCACAAGTTCTTTTGTGCTGGCCTCGGGTGGGTATTGTGTATTATTCCTGGCGATCTGCTATTGGTGGATCGANNATATTTATTTATTTATTTTTTGAGATCGTGGGGGACAGGTGGTTCACGGGATACATTCTTACAATCACCAATGGCTTGTTTGGATTCATAAACGTTCCGGAAGTAGCCGCGGCCATACTCGGATCCCTGGTTGTGTTTGTGCTTGAAGCGGGGATGCTTCGTTTTTTGTTTAGGAAGAAGGTATTTTTTAAGATTTAAGAAGGGGTCCGCCGAATATTGGCATCACCGAACCGGACAGGAGTGTAACAAAAGCGGACAGGGAATTCCATCCGCTATTTATATCTGATTGATTATTAACCTAATTCATAAATGGCATTTCTTTTGGCCAGGAATGCATATGTTTTCCAATTATTTGTTAGTCGCCTGGAGGAACCTTACCAAGCATCGGTTGAACACCCTTGTAAACCTGCTTGGCCTGTCAGTCGCTTTTGCCTGCAGCATACTGCTCATGCTGATGGTGCATCACGAGTTTTCATTCGATAACTTTCACAAGAATGGGTCTTCCCTTTTTGAAGTATATAGTTTTGTCCATTCTGCGGACGGCGACTCGAAGGGCACATCAATGTCCTACCCGGTAGCGCCAACCCTGAAATCCCAGGTGCCAGGGATAGCCAGAACCACAGGCATGATGTGGGCGGGCATCGGTGTCCGCTACAAAAACAAAGAGATCGATAAGGAAATCAAACTGCTGGATAACGATTTCTTCAGTATGTTTTCCTTTCCGATACTCTCAGGGCAGAAGCAAAACCCGCTTTCCAGCACATCCAATGTTGTGCTGAGCAAATCAACCGCGGAAGCTGTATTTGGGAAAGAGGATCCGATTGGAAAGATTGTGAAGCTGAAAGTGAATGATGACTGGAGCGATCTGGTAGTAACTGCTGTTATTCAGAACGCACCCGAAAATTCTTCCATAGATTTTGATATCCTGGCCAGGATGGAGATTAGCAGGGATTATGCCAGGGGGAAAGATGTCTGGAACATGTCGAACCATATTGTGTTTGTTCAAACGGCTGCGGGGTATTCACAACAACAGGTAGAGAATGGATTGCGGAATATCGTGAAGAAATACCATGTGGCTGATGAGGAATATCTCAAGGGAAAAGGCTATCTCCCGGACAAGAACGGCGATCGAATGGCCTGGAAATTAGAACCCTTTGCATCCGCGCATTTTGATGAAGAGCTTGCCTTTGGACCTGCCATCAGTAAGACCTATCTCTATACGCTAATATTCATTGCGCTCATCATCATGACGATTGCAAGTTTCAATTTCATCAACCTGAATGTGGCGCGCGCCTTTACGAGGGCCAAGGAAGTAGGGATCCGCAAAACCATCGGAGCAGGTAAAAAGCAAATCTTTTTTCAGTTTTGGGCTGAAAGTTTTTTACTCTGCTGCATATCCGTAATTCTTGGAATTGTGATCACTGCTACTGTGCTGAGTCCATTCAATGATCTTTTTACGGAGAAGTTGAAAATAATGGAATTAATAAATCCGGCGGTGATCCTGATGGTGATAGGGGGAATGCTAATGGTATCCTTTCTTGCCGGGGGTTATCCTGCCTGGGTGGTTTCCCGGTTTAATCCGGTAAACGTATTGAAAGGAAAGGTATCTATGAATCGTTCCGGTGGATTGCGCAACGGTCTGATCACCTTTCAGTTCATCCTTTCCTGCCTGCTGATATGCACCACCATTGTTATTTATAAGCAATTTCAATTTCTGCGGACTGCACCTCTTGGATTTCAGCAGGAATCGGTGATCAGCATCCCGGTGAAGAAGCAGGAAAATGGGCGGAAAAATATTGAACAGTTAAGAGAGAGGTTATACAACCAACCGCAGGTGGTAAGTATTACCGGGAGTTCAGCGAATATCGGTCTCGGAATGGATTTCAATACCAGCAAATGGAGCTGGGGCTTCACTTATAACAGCAGGGCCATAGAAACCGATATGCTTAAAGTTGACTACGATTTTTTTTCAACCATGGGCATTAAACCTGTTGCTGGAAGGGAATTCAACCGGTCCTTTCCTTCGGATACTTCTTCTAAGGTCAGCAATGTGGTGATTACAGAAAGCCTGGCAAAACAAATTGGGAATAAAAATATTGTAGGGCTAAGTTTTTATGCCGATAGCTCGGCGCCCAAATGGAATATCATAGGCATTGTTCCCGACATCCATTTTTATTCGATGTATGAAAAAGGTGCGCCCTTCGCATTCGTGATGAGCACAGATGGCGCCCTCGGATACATCCTGGTAAAAGTAAGAACCACCAACCCCTTGCAGGCGATGAACCTGGTGAAGGCAGCATATAAAGAAATTGAACCTGACAATACCATCGTCCCCACCTATCTCACAGAAAATACACGTCGCTGGTATGCGAAGGAACAAAGACTATCATCCATATTTTTCTCTTCTGCGGCCGTTGCTATCATCCTATCCTGCCTCGGGCTCTTTGCCATTGTATCACTTGTATTGGAACAAAGACGCAAAGAGATCGGCGTGCGCAAAGTATTGGGTGCATCCCTGGCAACAATCACGGGCCTCTTGTCCGGTGATTTTCTAAAGCTCATCGCCCTGGCATTTGCCATAGCCGTTCCCATAGGCTGGTATTTCCTGAACAAATGGTTACAGGGTTATGTCTACCGCGCTCCATTGAGTTGGTGGATATTTCCTATGGCGGGATTATTATCCATTGCAATAGCCATGCTCACTATTGGTTTCCAAACGCTGAAAGCGTCGAGGGCAAATCCGGTTGACAGTTTGAGGATGGAATGAGCTACGCTTCGAAGAAAGTTTGAGGATGGAGTGATTTGCATTTTTCTAAAATGACTCATTGAAAAATGGGATTCCGAACATAATAGTTTCACTGAAGTAGATCCCATTCGCCTGCTTCATTCATTCATGAATGATCATCAAATGAAATCAAAAGACCTGGTTGAATTGCTGGAGGTCAGCAAAGGTTATGTTTCTGACATTCTCCATTACAAAAAAGGTTTATCCAAAGAAATAATCCGAAAACTCGCGAGTCATTTCAAGGTCTCTCAGGAGTCATTCAACCGTCCATACAAATTGGTCGTAGCTGAAAATGCGCGTTTTAGGAATGCCAGCTTCAGGAACACTAAGAAGAAATTGATGAATGCTTAGCCTCTCAAACACATTTTAATATCCTCGCTGCCCCGGCATATGGCGCCGGTTGTATAGAACCATCAACTCCGGGCATGCCGTATTGAATTCCTGCTGCGAACACAAGGATTGTACCCGGGCCCGGTAGAAATTTATTTGTGGGAGCAAGCTGGTAGCTGGCAGAAGGTTGCGTAACATTCGATACCATCCATGGCGCATATAAAGCCTCATACTCTGGCAGCAGGTAGCTTACTGATACGTAAGTGCTGCTTTCTTCATTCCAGATATAATCGCTGACGGCTGTAAAGGCAAACACGATCCGGTAGTAGGCATAGCGCGGATGAGCGAAAAAATTAACGGCCGGCTGGAGAGAAGGTATCACTACGTCTGCGACACCCGTTGATCTAGCAATCGTGACGGAAAGCGGCTGGCGGATCACGCTATCAAAAAGGTTCTGGCGGTTATAATTAAAGCTGCTGATGAAATCAGGCTGGCGGGAAAAAAGGATTGCCCGTTTTCCTTTCGGATTTTGGGTATCGCTGGTCTGTATTTTTTTCACCAGTGCATTCAGGGGGCCGGATACATTATAATCTGCCATCGGTTTGAGGGCAGTCAGACCACCCCGGATCAGCTTGGCCGTCTTGGTAACAATCCTCCATTCACTGTTCAGGTTTCGGGTAGCCTGAAAGGAAGGAGAGGTTTGAATAGTTTTTTTTGAGGCCCCTCCCTTGGTGCGCAGGATGATTTTGTCATGACCACGCATGGTGTATGCCGAAATATTGCTGAGACTGCCAGTGAAACTGAGTGTGCCCTGGAGAGACGCCATAATAGTATATTATTGGTATTCTAAATTATATCTAATTAAGAATAAAACCAAATAAAAGGTAGAGATAAGCCAGATCTGATAAGATCAGGCTTAAATGAGGCTTATAACTATCTTATCTCTGAATTATATCTAGCTTAATATACTAACAAATTGGGTTTAGGAACCTTTATCAAACTATAGGCTTAGGACCACTTTGACCAGGCCTGACCCTGCAATTATTGGGCTGACAATCACCTTCGACCCCGATCAATTTTTGGCCAACATCAAGTCAATTAACTTTAACGGGAACTCTTTAATTAGAAACATGAATATTAAATGGTCAGGAATCGGAGTTTTTATTATTCATATAGCTGGTTCAGCATTCGGACAAACAAGTTNNCCGTTTACCAAGGGATTCGGTAGTTAAAAATGAACTGGTGACGTCACTGAATAATTTTTTATCTCAAATCCCGAAACAAAATAAGGAAAACAGTTTTGTTCTGAATTCGGATTTGCAGGAAACATCTGTCTTGATGGACGAAATGAAGAACCTGGAGACCAATGAAGCATTAAAAACAGAAAACTTTTTTAAACCATACTTAATGAACCTCATCCGGATAAATGACACGAAT
>PLEB01000312.1 GCA_003136915.1 Chitinophagaceae bacterium | reverse complement strand
ATCATCCCTGGCCCGGACTTACTCCCGACCTGCTGAGCGTGATGCTGGTGGTTGCTACCCAGGCAAAAGGCAGCGTGCTCATTCACCAGAAAATGTTTGAGAGCAGGTTGTTCTTCGTGGACAAGCTGCTGGACATGGGCGCACAGATCATTCTTTGCGATCCGCACAGGGCTGCGGTGATTGGCCTTGGCAGAGCGCACCGCTTGCGTGGTATCACGATGAGCAGTCCGGATATTCGTGCCGGTGTTTCATTGCTTATTGCTGCCATGAGTGCCGAGGGAAAAAGCATTATCCAGAATATCGATCAGATTGACCGGGGTTACCAATATATTGACGAACGGTTCAACCGGTTGGGAGCGTCCATAAAAAGAGTATAAGCGTTCAAGCATAAAATTTCAGATCCGATGCTGATCATCATCACGGCACCATCCGGCGCAGGCAAAACTTCCATCACGCGTTACCTGCTGCAGCGCTTTCCTCAACTCGCGTTCTCCGTTTCTGCGGCCACGCGTCCGCAACGTTCCGATGAGATCAATGGGGTGGATTATTATTTTATGAGCCTGGAGGAATTTCACAGAAAAATTCAGAACGACGAATTCATTGAATGGGAAATGGTATATGAGGGAAAATATTATGGCACCCTCAAAACGGAAATTCAACGGATCAAAGCCATGCATAAAATACCCATTCTGGATATAGATGTAAAAGGAGCCATCCATGTTCAGGAACAATATCTGGAACGGTCACTCTCCATTTTTGTCCAGCCGCCTTCCATTGAAGAATTGAAACGCCGGCTTGAACTCCGCGCTACTGAATCACCGGAGGCCCTGCAGGACCGGCTAAACAAAGCAGCTTATGAAATTTCATTCCGAAGTCATTTCGACCACATCATCATAAATGACAGCCTGGACAGGGCCTGTCATGAAGCCGGCTTGATCATTTCCGCCTTGTTTAAGCAGCAGGGAGTACCCGGGTAACAGCCGTAAATTCTGAGTTTTTCCAGCTATATTCGTATTTGCATGATCAATACCAATACCCTCGTCTGGATCATCATAGCCTGGGTGATGATTATTTTTTTCGCCGGCATTGAGATCGCTTTTGCCAATGCGAACCGGCTGACGATTGAGTTGAAAAAAAAACAAGGACTGAGCCGAAGTATACTGCTGTCCCGCCTGCTTGATCATCCTTCCCGGTTTATCAGCGCCATCCTCATAGGATTCAATATTTTCCTGGTGGTATTCGGACTTCTAGTTGGCGAAACCCTTTCACCATTATGGGATTTCATAATAAAAAAGACGGTGGTCCCCCAGGCCTGGGTGGATATCTTCCGGCTCCTGTTTGAAACATTCACCTCGACAATATTTATCCTCTTTTTCGGAGAACTGATTCCTAAAGCATTATTTCGTGCAAAAGCTGACAGCCTGCTGGATTTTTTCGCGTCCATCAGTAAATTTTTTTACAACCTGCTCTATCCCGTTTCGCGTTTTTTTACGGGCGTTTCTGAATGGATCCTGAAATATGTTTTCAATGTTCGGATAGAGGAGGGCAAGGATCTCTTTGCCAAAGCCGACCTCGGCAATTTCTTCCGGCAAACCGGTGAAGGTGACGAGCCACAACAGGAGTTGAATACGGAACTTTTTGAAGCGGCGCTTTCCCTTCCGAAAGTGAAAGTCAGGGAATGCCTGATCCCGAGAAAGGAAATAGAAGGCATTGATGTCAGGTTTTCAATTGACGAAGCACGGAAAAAATTCGTGAGCAGCAAACTAAGCAAGCTGGTCGTGTATGACGGAAATATTGACCATGTCCAGGGCTATATTCATCAACTGGATCTCTTCAAGGGGCCTTTGTTGATAAGGGAAATATTGCTTCCCATTCCGGCTGTTCCCGAGAGCATGAGCGCAACGGACCTGATCAGCAAGTTCAGCAGGGAAAGGAAAAGCATCGCGTGGGTGGTGGATGAATTCGGTGGCACGGCTGGCATTGTGACGATGGAAGACCTGCTTGAAGAAATATTTGGCGAGATCCGGGATGAGTATGATACAGAAGAATTTGAGGAAAAGAAATTATCCAATGAGGAATTTATTTTCGCAGGTCGTTTGGAACTGGATTACCTGAACGAAAAATACGGCATGGAATTTCCTGAAAATGAATCTGAAACCCTTTCCGGCTTCATCATCAACCGACATGAAGCGATACCACACCTGAAAGAGCATATTATTATTGACGACTATGAGTTCGAGATTCTCAGTGTAAGCGATACCCGTATAGAAATGGTTAAAATGAGGCTGCTTAAGTAATCCGGACCTTTTCGGCCTTTTCCTGAGAACTTCAGACAACGTTTCAGCATACGTCTTTTTCAAACTACCTTTGCGGGGCTTTTATAAATAGCACAAGTGATATATGGCGTTGAATTTTTTTAACAGAACCCCCGGCCAGTCGGAAATGTCCTTCATCGAACATCTCGAGGCATTGCGCTGGCATATTGTAAGATCGGTATTGGCGATTGTAATTCTTGCCGTTTTAGCATTTCTTAAGATTGACTGGCTTTTTGAACACATTATCATGGGTCCCTTGAAAAAGGACTTTTTGTCGGTCATTGGCCTTTGTAAGCTGAGTCATTTTCTCCATATCGGGGATACGCTTTGTCTCCAGGCCGCCAATGTGCAATTGCAGACAACTGCCTTCGGTTCGCAGTTCATTTCGAGTATTACCATCGCCTGCGTTTGCGGATTCATCGTTGCTTTTCCATACATATTTTGGGAACTATGGCGGTTTGTAAGACCTGCATTATCTGCCAGGGAAATCAAGAGCACGCGGGGTTCCATATTTTTTGTCACATTCTTTTTCCTTCTTGGCATTGCATTCGGGTATTTCCTGTTGGCGCCTTTCACTTTTAGTTTTCTTTCCAATTATAAACTGGGCGTCTCCGGCATGCTTATTACCCGGCCCACACTCGATGATTACCTGGATAACCTGCTGGACATTCTCATCGGCTCGGGGATTGCCTTCCAGCTCCCGTTGATCAGTTATGTGCTTACGCATATTGGCCTGATCACACCTGCTTTCCTGCGCAACTACCGAAAATATGCTTATGTAGCCATTTTATTTGTGGCTGCGGTAATAACACCATCACCAGACTGGATGAGCCAGACGATCGTAGCCCTTCCTTTGATCCTTTTATACGAAGTCAGTATCCGGATATCCGTGCGTGTTGAAAGGGAGTTGAAGAGGAGGGAATTGGAGGATTAGTTAAAAAGCAAAAATTAAAAAGTAAAAAGTAAAAAAGGGAACTGGCAAAACCGGCTCCCTTTTTTACTTTTTACTTTTTACTTTTTAATTTCTCTTCTATCTCATCGCATAACTTCCGAAAGATTTCTTCGACAGACCCTTCACCGGGGATGTAGACTACTTTATTGACCTTTTTATAATGATCCGCTACGGCCGCAGTCTTTCTTTCATATTCTTCGATGCGTGAGCCGATGATGGCTTCATTCACGTCGTCGGTGCGGCCCGAAGTGAGCCCGCGATTCAGCAATCTTTTTACCAGTTCTGACTTGGAAACCTGAAGCGCAAGCACAATATTGATGGCGGTCTTTTTTTCGGCAAGCAGTGCATCGAGCGTATCTGCCTGTGCATTGGTGCGGGGAAAGCCATCAAACAGGAATCCCCTGGCTTCCGGATTATGCTCAAGTGCTGAACGTATCATACCAATGACAACTGCATCCGGAACAAGCTGTCCCTGATCCATCAGACTTTTAGCTTCGAGTCCTAGAGCTGTGCCGTTCCTTATTTCACTCCTCAGGATGTCGCCCGTACTGAGATGCCTTAAGCCGAATTTTGCGATCAGCTTTTCAGATTGCGTACCCTTGCCACTTCCCGGAGGACCAAAGAGAATCAGGTTGAACATGATAACTAGCTTAGAAACAAATATAGTGCAGCATTCTTATAATTCCTTTAACAAAGCAGCCTTTTCCTTGCAGGAATGATTGATTAAAAGCGATTTTCACATATAAATGAAATCATATAGAGGGCTGTTTTCAGGTTGAGGACAAACCGGCCGAACCGCGGCTACGTACATTTGTTATTAATATGCAAGCCATGATTAAAATCTTAAAAACTTCCGGAATTTTGATGCTGGCATTTCTTTTTCAGGAATGCTATTCGCAGACTTCAAACAAAAATAAAATTGCCAGTATGGACGCTTCAAAAACAGACTCCGATACGTCCGGTGTAAACCGCACGGACGCAGAATGGAAAAAAACACTTCCTTCAGATGTTTATTATGTAGCCAGGCAAAAAGGAACCGAGCGGCCATATTCCAGCAAGTATGAGACGTCCAAGGAAATTGGCACCTATTATTGTGCTGTTTGCGGAAACGCTTTATTTAAAAGTGATACAAAATTCGATTCCGGATGCGGCTGGCCGAGTTTTTATGAACCCATTAGCAAGACGAGCATCATTTATGCAAAAGATGATACTTATGGAATGGAAAGAACTGAAGTAATGTGCGGCAAGTGCAAATCACACCTGGGCCATGTATTTAATGATGGACCGCCTCCAACCGGACTACGCTTTTGCATCAATGGCGTTGTGCTGGATTTCCATAAAGCGCAGGAAGCACAGAAAAAATATGATGAAAAGAAATCGTGATGGAGAAAGGATATATAATTTTTCCAGGAATAAAAAAAGCTCCTTCGCACGAAGCAGCTTTTTTTATTTCAACTGTTTAAGCTAAGGACCCTGCGCGCAATACTAATATCAACTTCTCTCCATTGTCAGGGGATCAAAGCTGGCGCCCGAAATAAACAAAACGGTATAAACCCGGCTGTTCTGAGGGCTAAACACTGAATTGAAAGCGGGTATTTTTCCCTTCAAATTATATTTGGAGCCTGCTTGCAGAATCCATGACTAAAGCCTATTTTAGCGACTCAATTCATTGAATATTATGAAGCTAGCGTTAGTTTTCCGCTAAAGCTTCCAATCTGCCCCTTAAAATCCGGTCCTGGATTAGCCAATTAAACCTTCAAAGCGGTATGGAGAATTTTAAGAAGCTTTCAATCATAATCCCTGCATACAACGAGGCAAGGACAATTCATATGATCCTTAACAGGGTGGATGAAGTGGTCCTGATCAATGGCATTGAGAAAGAATTGATCCTGGTGAATGATTGCTCGACCGATAATACGGAAGAAGTTTTATTGGAATACCGGAATCTGCATCCCCACATGAATATTCAATATGTTAAACACGAAGTGAATCAGGGTAAAGGAGCGGCCATTCATACGGGAATAAAAAAAGCCACTGGTGAATACCTGGTGATCCAGGATGCAGATCTGGAATACGATCCGGAAGAACTTAATAAGTTGCTTAAACCAGTCATCCGCGGTTCGGCCGATGTCGTTTTCGGTTCTCGTTTTCTTGGCGGAAACCCGCACAGGATACTTTTCTACTGGCATTCCATCGGAAATAAAATGCTTACCCGGTTGAGCAATATACTAACCAACCTGAATCTTACCGATATGGAAACCTGTTATAAGCTTTGTAAAACACCCATCATTCAAAATATTTCACTGAAAGAAAAACGGTTTGGATTTGAGCCCGAAATAACGGCCAAACTGGCCCGCATACCTGAAATCCGGATATACGAAGTAGGTATCTCTTATTACGGCCGTACGTATCAGGAGGGTAAAAAGATCGGATGGAAAGACGGATTCCGGGCCATCTATTGTATTTTGAAATATAACCTCTTCAGCTGATGCCTTCTGGAATCGGACAACAAACTGATCCTTCCGGACGAGAAACACTAGAACTTTTCGCAGAGGCTCCTGCATTTAACCAATGGCTATTTGCTCAGATTTCCTCTTTTTGTAAAGGAGAAGTATTGGAGGTCGGCAGTGGCATCGGCAATATATCCGGGTTACTCATGGAGAAGAATGAGTGGGTTTATCTAAGTGACATGCGAATTGAATATTGTCATTTCCTGGAAAAAAAATATGCCGCAAATCCCCACTTGCGGGGCGTTTATCAGTTTGATCTTTCCCTGTCTGATTTTGATTCCCGATTTCCGGAAATGCTTCACCGCTTCGATACCGTAATTGCGCTGAACGTAGTTGAGCACATAGAAAGTGACGAACGCGCAGTAAAAAATGCCAAAAATTTATTAAGACCAGGCGGAAATTTGATTATCCTGGTCCCGGCCGGTCAATTGCTTTTTAATCGCTTTGACGAGGAACTTGGTCATTTCAGAAGATATAATAAAAAAACAGTTTCCAGGTTATTGTCTGGTGCAGGATTAACCGTTATAAGGGCGAATTATTTTAATTTCGGTGGAATTCTGGGTTGGTGGTATTCGGGTTCCGTGCTAAAGAAAAAAATCATTCCCCGTGGCCAATTGAAGTTATTCAATCAACTGGTCCCCGCCTTCCGCATTCTGGATCAACTGGTGGCGCATGCTTCCGGTCTTTCCGTGATTGTAGTGGCTGTAAACGCGTCAAGCTGAAATCATGATAAGATCCACTGCTTATTCGCTTCCGGGCCACCGGAACACCTGGCTGCTGAAGTGGGCGGTTTATGTGCTGGCTGTTCTGTTTTTTATCAATTGCTTCAGCCCATTGCGGATTCATGTGGATATGCTCCGCTATTTCGCCATCAAGGATTGTTTGGAAAATAATTGCCCCCCAACTGCAGACCGGGCGGATTATCTTCCTTTCGGATACACGGCCTTATTGTTGGCGCTGTCCAAACTTGGTATCTTAAGATCATTCTCCATCATATTTATCAATTGTATTTATTTGCTGGGTGGATTATATTTTGTTAGAAAAGTCTTTGCTTATATCCATTCTCCGTTATTCTTATTCGTACTCGTATTGCTCAACTGGACGGTGATTAAATTTGTTGACCATCCTTTGTCTGAGCTACAATACCTCTTTTTTTCGCTGGCGTCCATTTTTGCCTTTTACCAATATGCAAAAAATAAAAAGATCATCAACCTGCTGATGGCTTTTCTTTTCGCAGCCCTGGCTTTTCTTACGCGAACGGTCGGTGTCGCTTTACTGGCCTCTTTATGCCTCGGACTGATCTGGGAATTCCGGAGGCAGCTGTTGGAACTGATCAGCAGAAACAAAATCCTGGTAGCAATACTCGCACTGTGTATGATCGCCATTTTGATTTTTTCAAAACAGCTTGGACTCAACCATTATACCGGAGTGATGTCCAAACAGTTCCAGGAAGGTCTTCATTTTTCCCGGATACTGAAATGGCATTTTTTGGAATGGGGCGAACTTTTTATCAATACTTCTTCTATAAAAGCATCAGGCTACTTACCTTCTCCCTGGGGCATTGGAATATTTCTACTTGCCGGAGTGATCTGCTTTGCAGGATTTATTTATATCTGTTTCATCAAAAGAAACAGGATTCCCTTTATCGTGAAGGCCTATCTTTTTTTCTACCTGATCCTCATGTTCGCGTGGCCCTTTTATGATCCGAGGTTTTGGGTACCTGTGATTCCGTTGATGGCAGCAGTGATTGCACAAACAAGCTTTCAGGAAAATAAAGCATTCAGGTTAATAGCTTCCCTTTTGCTTGTTGTGTACACGGCATTCGGCACAGTATCCATGGTTTATATGACTTATACTTCCTTAAACAGAAAAGCCTTTGCCCGGACGGAAGCTAACGGCGTTTACCGCAACGAATATGAAACCCATTTTTTTGGTAAACCCTTATCCGATACGGCCACGCATGAAGATCCTTATGTACTGGATGTATTAAGAAGGTATGACAAATAAATTGCCGCCTGTATAAGAAAACTACGCTGGCAGTGCAAAATAAAAACCGGCAGAGATGCTGCCGGTTCCTTAATTTTTTTGTTTATTAATTTCCACCCGTCCCGACTATTTTCTGAACCTCTGGGAGTGGCAGTGTTTTCAATTCCTGTATCGAATGTCCCTGAATAGAACCCGTGGTCTTGTTGCCTACAATTTTGGAACCGGGAATCGTTACATATCTATATGGCAAACCGGTTACATCGGATGTTGCAATAATATTGATCTGCCCCAGCGAATAATCTTCAGACATTAAGTAATTCAGGGAAGAAACCGGAAGAACATGATAGGTGCCATTGCTTGCCTGGAAGTTAACATAGGTAAGTATCACTCCGCTGTCCAGTATACTCTGGGTTATTGAAGGAGCGGAAAGGGTATCTTCAAATAAGGTGTCATCCGCATTATAGGTACTGTTGAGGATTATCCACTGCGAATACACCACACTGTCGGGGCCCGCCGGACCGACCGGACCTGCAGGTCCCTGATCCCCTTTTTTGCTGCAGCCAATCATACCCATCACAATAACGGCGTTCAGGATGAGAATCAATCTACTAATTTTCATTTTGCTTTTTTTAATAATGAATAGCCTGTAAGTTACCTTTTTCGCAAGATACTTTAATTGACCTATCGGAGATTAATTTTCACCCCGGCTCTGTTTTATTGATACGGGAATAGAGGTAAAGGGTTGCCTAAACCGGGCGGCTCATGCGGTTAGAGGGGTATTATCCTTAAAGCGCCATAAATGAACGCAGGCAAAGGTCCTGTACGGTGCCCATTTTGCGGAAATCCTTAGCATATCTTCTCTCAGCTTTTTCTTGTCTGCTTTATCCAGCTTGTAAATCTTTATCATAGCGTTTTGAATTCCGAGGTCATCCGCTGCAAAAATATCTTCCCTGCCAAGGGTAAACATCAACAGCATTTCTGCTGTCCATCTGCCTACGCCTTTAATTTGGGTGAAGTGTTCAATCAGTTCTTCATTATCCATTTTGCGCAGCACTTTGTGATCCATGCCATGCTCGAGGGTAAACCGGGCTACGTTTTGAATATAGTTTGCTTTTGCACCGGACAAACCGACACCGCGCAGTATTTCGTATGATGTATCCAATATTTTTTGTGGTGTAGGTTTACCGGAATATAATTTCATAAACCGTTTTCGGATCACGGCAGCCACCTTGGTGGAAAGTTGTTGGCTCATGATGGAACTACATAAATGAAGATAGACCTGCGTGCGGTTACCCAGCTTAACGGATTCCTGTTGCGCAAGTAATTTTGCTAGTTTTTTGTCTTTCGATAGATGGGAAACGTAGGGAAATGCTGCTGATGGCATGCCCCTAATATAAGTCAATTAGTAAACCAATATTTCATCCACCTTAAACAATACACCATTGATTGCCATTTGATTTGCTGAAACTACATTAGAGAAATAAC
>PLEB01000125.1 GCA_003136915.1 Chitinophagaceae bacterium | reverse complement strand
TTTTGAAAATTAAAAATTAAAAATTAAAAATTAAAAATTAAAAATTAAAAATTAAAAATTAAAAATTAAAAATTAAAAATTAAAAAGTAAATCTCCTTGATGGGAATGCAAATTTATAAATTTCGCACTATTTTTTACTTTTTAATTTTTACTTTTTAATTTTCAAAATGACCATTTTTTCAAAGATCCTAAAAGGGGAAATACCCAGCTACAAGATTGCGGAAGATGATTATTTTCTGGCATTCCTGGATATCCATCCGCTGAGGGAGGGCCATGTATTGATCGTTCCAAAAACAGAGATTGACAAGTTTTTTGATCTGGATGAAAACTATCTTTCCCGGATATTGGTTTTTGCAAAGCCCATAGCAAAAGCCATTGAGAAATCATATTCGTGTAATCGGTGCGGCCTGGCCGTAGTGGGTCTCGAAGTTCCGCACGCCCATCTCCACCTGGTTCCCATAGATCATATCGATGATCTCAATTTCCACAGACCGAAATTGAAATTATCTGAAGAGCAATTGAAGCGGGTGCAGGAAAAAATTGTGGGGAATTTAATCATTTGAAAATGAGGAAGAAAATGCGTCAGTGTGCTCACATCCCCTCTACTCTTCCTGGATTTTTCGCGACATACGCGGCCCAGCCATTTAGTTTTTTTTCGTTCGAAGACAGATTGCGTACCTGGAAATGGTGGCAGATCGCTACTGCCAGTGCATCTGATGCATCCAGGTGATCAATTTCCTGCCGGATATGTAAAATCTGCTGAAGCATTTTCCATACCTGTTCCTTCCCTGCATTTCCATTACCGGTTATGGATTGCTTTATCTTACGCGGCGCATATTCTGTAACGGGAATACCTGATTGCATTGCCGCGGCAATGGCTACACCCTGTGCGCGCCCCAGTTTAAGCATGCTCTGCACATTCTTACCAAAAAAAGGTGCTTCGATGGCAAATTCATTTGGGCGGAAAGTCTGAATCAGTTCTCTTACGGTAAGGTATATGAGTTCCAGGCGTTGATAAGTATCCAGTTTGGGCGGAACGTGCAAGGTATTCATCTCAACAAGCTGCATTTGCTGCTGCTCAACCGATATCAGGCCATAACCCATCATGAGTGTGCCCGGATCTATGCCCAGTATGATTTTGGGATTCTTTTGCAAGAGGAACGCTATTTTTGATTGTGGCGCGGAACAAAAATATCAAATTAATTCTCAATTACGTGGTAGGGCCGGCGCTTCTCGTGCTTCTTTTTTATACCACATCCCGGCAATTGCAACATCAATCCGGATGGAAGGCTTCAATAAATCAAATGAAAGATGCCCTTTCAGGAAAGCAACAATGGAAGTTGTATGCCATGTTTGGCCTCATGTGGGTAAACTGGGGACTGGAAGCGGTCAAATGGCGGTTTTCCATAATGCCGCTGCAAAGGATCGGATTCCTGCAGGCATACAAAGCCATACTTGCCGGGGCATGCATCGCCTGCTTTACACCAAACCGGGTTGGAGAGTACCTGGGAAGAATGCTTTTTGTAGATAATGAAAAAAAAATCATGTCGGTGGCTCCAACCATTGTGTGCAGTATGGCACAGATGCTTGTTACCTTGCTTGCCGGTGCTGCGGGATTGATTCTATTCTCGCATTTCAGAACCCAATTTTCCGAAATTAATCGCCTTGCTCCCTATATCAACCTGCTGCTGCTGATTACGGTGCTGGGTGCTTTCGTACTGGGAACTTTGTATTTCCGCTTTGACCCCATGCTCGCTTTGATAAACCGGTGGTTAAAAAAATATGATAAAGATATTTCCATACCTGAATATTTCAGAAATCCGATCCTGATTAAGCTCCTGTTTATTTCTTTGATCAGATACGGGGTATTTCTTTTGCAATATTTGCTATTGTTTTCCTTGTTCGCCATTGATGTTTCGGCCATACAGGTATTTATGGGCGTTAGTGTGATGTTTGTGGTCATGGCCATTGTCCCTTCGTTAACACTTTTAACAGATTTGGGCCTCCGGTGGCAGGCAGGCATACAAATATTTCAGCTGTTTACATCAAATACAGCCGGCATTCTTGTGGTATCCCTGGGCATCTGGCTAATCAATTTAATTATACCCGCTTTGATCGGGAGTTTATTAATTTTAAGGATTAAATTATTCAACAACAGATGAAATCAATTACCTGGGTCGGATTGCTTTTGTTGATGACCGTATCCGTTCCAATAAGGGCCCAAAATGAATTTTGCGGAGTAAAGAATACTTCGTTTCAGGCGAATGAAAGTATAACATACAGAGTCTATTACACTTTAGCCGGCGTATATATTGCAGCAGGCGAAGCTACTTTTATCTGCGTTCAGGATCAACTGAATGGCAAGCCTGTATATCATGTCACCGGCGGAGGCAAAACGTTTTCATTCTATGATAATTTTTTTCGGGTGCGTGATAAATATGAATCCTTCATAGATACAGGAACACTGCAGCCATATAAGTTTATCCGGAATGTGAATGAGGGTACCTACAAAAAATACGAAAACATCAGTTTCAATAANNGGAGATAAAATTCCTTTTTCCATGTTCCTGGATAACCAGGTTTATAATTTATATATCCGCTATCTGGGCAAGGAAGTCATTAAAACAAAATATGGGAAGTTCCACGCCATAAAATTCAAACCACTTCTGATCAAGGGCGCTATTTTTCAAGGTGGTGAAAAGATGACCGTATGGGTAAGCGATGATGCCAACCATATTCCTGTTCGCGTGGAAAGCCCCATCAGTGTAGGCAGCGTAAAAGTGGANNATCATCATTGCCGCGTACATAAAAATTGCCTTGCCAAATGTGGGTCCTCCTCCGCAGATATCCGTTGAAAGAACTGCGGACCATGTGGCTCGCGGTGAATACCTGGCCCAAAGCGTGATGTCCTGTATGGATTGTCACAGCATCCGAAATGTTTCTGAGTTTTCCATGCCATTGGAAATTGGTACGCTTGCTCAGGGCGGACAGCGATTTGACCAAAACGAAGGTTTTCCAGGTGTTTATTTTTCAGCAAATATTACCCCCGCAGGAATTGGCTCCTGGACCGATGGGGAAATTTATCGCGCCATTACGACCGGTGTAAGGAGGAATGGCAAACCTATATTCCCCGTAATGCCTTATCAAAATTATGGCCACGCCGATCCCGAAGACGTCAAAGCGGTAATTGCTTATCTGCGAAGTCTCCCTTCAGTTGAACACGCTGTGCCGGAATCCCATTCTGATTTTCCCATGAATTTTATCGTGAACACCATTCCCGAAGCGGCAAATCCCGGAAAGATCCCGGCGGACAAAAGCGATAGCGTCGCCCAGGGAAAATACCTCTTTACCATCGCTGCCTGCCATGCATGTCATACGCCTTTGGTAAAAGGGAAATTTATTGAGGATTTAGCGATGGCAGGTGGCCGTGAGTTCCAATTGCCTGCAGGTCTTGTGCGCTCTGCGAATATAACCCCGGATAAAAATTCCGGTATCGGATCCTGGACCAGAGAGATATTTGTAAAAAGGTTCCAACAATTCAGGGATAGCGCAAACGCCCATCGGGTACTAAACCCCGGAGAAATGCAAACCATTATGCCCTGGACGATGTATGCATCAATGACCGACCGCGATCTGGAAAATATCTATAGTTACATTCAGACGCTGAAACCCATCGTGCATGCGGTGGTTAAGTTTCAGGCAAGCAAGTAATTCAGTTGATGGTTGATGATTTGGAGGTTATGGGTTATGAGTTATGGGTTATGAGTTGATGGACTTTAGGTGTAAATTTGCATCTGATGCCCATCACCCATCATCCATAATCCATAATCCATAATCCCTAACTCATCAACCATCAACTTTCCAAAATCATTCACAGCATCAAGGCTTTCTCCATCCCCATACTCCTGGAACCTTTTACCAGAAAGTGCGTGTTAGCAAAATGCCGGGATTTCAACCAATTCCCGGCTTCTTCAGCGGTATGAAAACTGCGGTAATTGTGTTTTATTTTCAGGAAATCGCCTCCGACCAGTAAGACCTCTTTCCAGGGATAGGCGGCAATCTCTTGCAATATTTCTTCATGTTCCTGCACGCTGCCTGCCCCTAGCTCCGCCATCGCACCAAGAACAAGCACTTTATCCCCCGACGTAATGGTAGCAAAATTTTCAATGGCCAGTTTCATGCTGGAGGGATTTGCATTGTAGGCATCAAGTACAACGGTATTGCTGCCCCATTCCATAATTTGTGAGCGGCTGTTGGAAGGTTTATATTCCTCAATCGCCTTTTTAATTTTTGCAGGATCCGTATTAAAATAATTCCCAATGGTAACTGCTGCAAGTACATTCGGAAGATTGTATCTTCCTGTAAGTTGGGTTTGGATAGAATGATTATGTACGCCGTGCGTTAATAATACGCGGAGAAAGGGTCCTGCTCCATCCGCTATTCCCGTCACGGATGCATCGCTTGTGCCGTAAGAAACAATCTCCGGAATGCCTTTGCTCATGTCGCGGAGATAATCGTAATCCCACATTACAAAGGCCGTTCCTCCATTGGCACGTAACCAATCATAAAGTTCACCCTTGCCTTTGCGTACGCCCTCGATGCTGCCAAATCCTTCCAGGTGGGCCTTGCCACAATTGGTGATCATACCATGGGTCGGACGGGTGTATTCACAATATCCGGCAATCTCGCGCAAATGGTTTGCACCCATTTCAATTACAGCCATCTCCGCATCCGGTTTAATTTTCAGAATGGTCAGCGGTATCCCGACATGGTTGTTGAGGTTTCCTTCCGTAGTATAGGTGCGGTAAGTGCTGGAAAGAACAGCATGAATCAATTCTTTGGTTGTAGTTTTCCCGTTACTTCCTGTAATGGCTATGAACGGTATGGAGAATCGCAGCCGATGATAGCCGGCAAGCTCCTGTAATGTTTTTAAAACATCATTTACCTGGATGAACCTGTCGTTCGGAGTTTCTGGTGATTCGTCGATAATTGCATAGGCCGCTCCTTCATTGATGGCCTGTGCGGCAAAACGGTTGCCATTAAAATTTTCTCCCTTAAGTGCAAAGAAAAGATCTCCGGCCCTGAGCTTTCTGCTATCGGTACATACCGAGGGATATCTTAAGAAAATGGAATATAATGTCTCCATGGAAATCATCGCAACAAATGTACTCAACAAAAAAGCCACCCTGTTTTAATTCAGGATGGCTTTTATATAATTTGAAATACGTCTTATTGTTTTCGGGCATTTTGCTTTCTCTCTTTGTAAGTGATACCAGTTTTCCTTCCATTACCTGCGGCACTACCCACACGGTCCATGGCACAACGGAATCCAACTGTGGAACTTGACTGATCTTCTTCCATGAAGCGGCGGGTACCAGGGCCTAACCAATAAGCGCGGTCATTCCAGCTTCCACCTTTGATCACCCTTGATTTATCACTGATCAAGGTCGTTTTACCATACCCGTAATATACTCCTGCAATCAGGGAGTCACCATCGAGGTAGTTGATTACATCTCCTTTCTGGTAATTACGGCGGTTCTTGCTTTCTTCATCTGTTACGTTCCTGTACTTAATTCTTCCGAGACTATCCCGGTCAGGTTTGTTTTCCTTGCCCAGATCAATTGTGGTAAACTGGTTACCACGGAAAGGAGCCACGTCATCCACGTCCTGTGAAGACAGCGGGCGATAAACATCCTCAACCCATTCGCTCACATTACCGGACATATTATATAATCCGAAACCATTGGGATAAAAAGAAGTTACATCTGCAGTATAAACGGCGTTATCATTCAAACCTCCGGCAACACCCATATTGTCTCCTGATCCACGTTTGAAGTTTGCAAGGAAGGTACCCTGCCAGCTTCCGCGACGGGAATCACGAAGACCATTTACATTCTGACTCCATGAATAAACCTGTTTATTGGCGACCAGCTCTTCACCGCGTTTTTTATCACTCGTGCTCGGAGCAGGATTCTGATTAATTAGACCAAGGGCCGCATATTCCCATTCGGCCTCTGTGGGCAACCGGTAGGAAGGAAGCAAAATGCCATCTTCAAAAGTAACCTGGGTACGCGGGGTACCATTCGGGTTCTTAAGTTCATTCTTCTTGGACTTTGCAGCCGGACCCGGGGTAGCCTGATACTCACCCATCAGGTAAGCCTTAGTATTGAAATTCTCCTGGCCAAGTCCCTGAATATTTTTTAAAGAATTTTTGTTGATGAATCCACGGTCAACCAATGCCTTTTCATTCACCCGGTCAGTTCTCCATAAACAAAAGTCATGGGCCTGTCTCCAGGTCACTCCAACGACAGGGTAATAATTATATGAAGGATGACGGAAATAATATTCCACCAGGGGTTCGTTATATGCCAGCTCGCTTCTCCAAACAAGCGTATCCGGAAGAGCACCTTCGCGGACAGTCTTAAATTCATCCCCGTCAAATACATTATCGATCCAGTACAGATATTCGCGGTAGTGCACATTGGCTACTTCCGTTCTGTCTATGTAAAAAGAGTTCACCGTTACGCGCCTTGGAATATTGTTCCAGTCGCTCATTACGTCTTCTTCAGTAGCCCCCATGGTAAAAGTACCTCCCTGGATAAATACCAGACCTGGTCCGGTCCGCTCTTCCTTCTCACGGGATACCTGGTAACCACCCATATTCTTATCATTATAGTTCCAACCGGTCACAGTTGAAGAATCCTTCTTTTTACCGAATAACTTACCGTCTTTGCAGGAACTTGCCGCAACAGCACAGGAAGCCAGGATAACGAGATTTTTGAAATTCATAGAAAACGCATTTAACCGTGATATGTTAACTGAAGAAACGCCCTTTCAATACAAATATTGTAAATAAAAGCCGCGTATAATGCACAATACGCTGAGAATGCGAATATAGTTACTAATAAATAAAAATTCCCTTTTTGGGAATGTTAAAAGGAGAGCAGGTCCCGTGTCGGAGGCTGTTGATTTTAAAGACATTGGAAACCTTTAACTTGCGCAATAATTTCAACCTGAATCCGTTCGAGAAGCCGGTACAGCATGCTGCACCATTTCGGGCTCCGTGGGCAGGATTGGCAGGAAGGACCGGGACTGTTTTTGGAACTCACTTAAAACCACCAGATTAGCTATCGACAAATTTCTACCCTTTAAAAGCTGAAAATGATCTCCTCGAGCAACTGTTTTGCAAGAACAGGGGTATCATTTATGTGGTCAGTGTCCTTTTAAGCTAAATTTAATTACATGAAAAGACTGTTTTGCCAACTAACTGCTTTACTGTGCGGTATGTTTTCCCTGAATCTGGTAAGTGCCCAAACCCAACCTATCAATGTGGTTACCACGGCGGTACCATTTTTACGAATTTCGCCTGATGCGCGCGCCGGCGCGATGGGAGAACTTGGGCTGGCTACTTCCCCGGATGCGAATTCTTCTTTCTATAACCTGGCCAAAACTCCGTTTTCGCCATACAATACCGGGATCGGCCTCACTTACACGCCCTGGCTTAAGGACTTGGGATTGAATGATGTATACCTGCTGACCGCAGCAGGATACCATAAACTGGATGATAACGAGGCCATTTCAGCCTCGATCCGTTATTTCAGTCTGGGAAGCATTCAGTTTTCGGACTACAATGGAAATAACTGGGGCGAAGGAAGGCCCAGGGAATTTGCATTTGATCTGGGCTATTCCAGAAAACTCTCGGACAGACTTTCCCTGGGTTTGGCCTTGCGATATATCAATTCCAACCTCACCCTGGGAGCCGCTGCAGCCAGTGGAAGCATATCTGCATACAAGGCCGGAAATGCCGTGGCCGGTGACCTTTCCTTATACTATAATGGCACCGATGCCAACAAGCAGGGCTGGACCTTCGGAGCTGCTTTGACCAATCTCGGTTCCAAGATCGGCTATACAAATGATGCAACTCAAAAAGAATATATCCCCGCAAATATCGGCATAGGTGCAGCTTACACAAAAGTATTTGACGAGCAGAACAAGATCACTTTTGGCCTGGACCTGAACAAATTATTGGTGCCTGCACCACCGGTTCCGGTAAACGGCTCTGATACGGTAACAACAGATGCATTGGATAAATACCACAACCAGGCAGTTACAGCCAGCTGGTTCAATTCATTTTCCGGAGGGGAGCAGATAAAAAAAATTGATGCTTCTATCGGAGCGGAATATACTTATAACGAGCAGTTCGCTTTCCGGCTGGGATATTTTTATGAAGATGTTAGCCAGGGCGGAAGGCAATATTTTACTTTGGGCGTTGGACTGAAATATAATATGCTCGGACTGAATTTTTCTTACCTGGTACCATCAGGAAGTGGCATCACGANNCTGCACCGGCAAACACCACGGATCAATAAAAGAAACGAATAGGGAGCTGTTTCAGACGCGGATTGGCTAATTTTGCCGCGACTGAAACGGCTTTTTCATTTATTTTATTCACCATGGGCTACAGAATAGGCTTTGGAACCGACTTTCATCAGCTTGCTGAAGGGAGAAAGCTCTGGCTCGGTGGGATAAATATACCGCATACTAAGGGGGCGGTGGGACATAGCGACGCTGATGTACTGCTACACGCAATCTGTGATGCGCTGCTTGGCGCGCTGAACCTGGGGGATATTGGTTTTCATTTTCCGGATACAGATCCCGCGC
>PLEB01000159.1 GCA_003136915.1 Chitinophagaceae bacterium | reverse complement strand
CTTACTGCTTTTTGTTTGCGTTGCTTCCAGATATAATGAAGTCAGCGCCTCCATGACAGCCGTTTTGTCGGGATCCGAAGACACGCTGTTTGCGATCCAGGTAACCGGTCGTTTCAGTAAGAATCGCAACACGCTTCGAATAAAGTGGGGAACGGGAGATTCGCTCATACCGGAAGTTAAGCTATCGGGAAATAATCCGGGTTTCACCATTTTCGAAACCGAGTATCAGTTTTGTAGCTATATTGATAAAAAGTCCGTTGTCAACGACACCTGTAATGGAATTAATTTCCTCATGCACGGCTTCAGGATCTTCGATTTGACCAAATGCACAATCCACAATATAATTCCCGTTATCCGAGACATAAGGGCCAGATTCAGCCATACGCCGTGTCGGTTTGCAGCCGAGAGACCTGAGTTTCTCAAAAGTTCTTTCCCATCCGAAAAGCACCACTTCCACGGGCAATGGAAATTTACCCAGCGTTTTTACCTTTTTAGAATCATCGGCAACTATGATCAGCTGGTTGCTGTTGGTAGCGACAATCTTTTCGCGCAGAAGGGCGCCCCCTCCGCCCTTGATCAGGCGAAGCTGTTCATCCGCTTCATCCGCACCATCGATCGTGATATCAATTGTTCCGATATCAGCAAAACTGAATATAGGAATTCCCAAAGAGCGTCCATGCTCCTCAGACCGGAGCGAAGTGGCAATGGCACGGATCTTCCATTTCCGCTTTTTCATTTCCTCTGCTATTTTTTCAATAGCCCAATAGGCCGTTGAGCCAGTACCTAATCCGATCGTCATTCCATCATCCAGAAATGAAACGGCTTTTTCTGCAGCAACTTGTTTTGCATTCATAATATTTACAGGTTATCATTGGGGTTGTTCGGGATGTGATTTTTCACGGATCAGCACCAGGTCAGCCGCGTCCACAGTTATCGGAATCAATCCAACCTGTACGACGGCCTTTTTCCCCCGGATTTCACGCACCACGCCTATCTGTCGGTTTTTTTTCATTTTTACTTTATTACCAGCCAGGATAACTCCCTCCACTTCCTGGTATTTAGCGTCAAATTTCTTTTTTATTTTCTCACTTATGGGTTTTTCTTTCTGGCGAAATAAAAGTGCCTGCATCTGTTTGATCAGTTCCTGTTTATTTTCAACTTTCCGCCAGTCGAATATAATCTGTTTCAGCTTTCTTTCCATCTCTTTCAGGTAGATGATGCGCTCCGCAGAAATTTTATTCTGTTCTTTCAGCAATTCCAGTTGCTGCTGGTGTTTCTCCCTGTGGAGGGACCTTTCCATTTCCGATTTCAATTGCTCATTCTCTTTTATCAGCCTCTGTAATTCCTTATCCTTCTGCTCTATCTGCCTCAGATCCTGTTCAGTTCGGTTGAGGAGTTTATCCAGCCGGAAATGGTCTTCGTCAACCAGGGCCCTTGCCTGGCGGATTAAATCAGGATGAAGACCTATTCGTTCTGCAATGGAGAAGGTATATGAGCTTCCTGGTTTACCCGGAATCAGCTTATACAACGGCTGCAGGCTTTTTTCATCGAATGCCATGGCCCCGTTCATTATTCCGGGAGTTTTATTGGCCATCACTTTGAGGTTTAGGTAATGCGTGGTCACGATACCATAGGCATGCTTCTTCACCAGCTCCTGCAAGATTACCTCAGCAAAAGCACCACCGAGGTTCGGATCGCTACCGCTGCCCAACTCATCAATAAAGAAAAGTGTGCGGCCATTGGATTGTTCCATGAAATATTTCATGTTCATCAGGTGTGAACTGTATGTACTCAGCTCAAACTCGATGCTCTGGGTATCCCCGATATGTATCATCACCTGTTTAAAAATGCCCAGCGTGGAATGCGGATGTACCGGTATCAGCAGGCCGGCCTGGATCATCAGTTGCAGTAGGCCCACGGTTTTCATGGTAACTGTTTTCCCTCCCGCATTCGGTCCGCTTATCACCAGGATCCGGTTTTTTTCGTCCAGCCTGATATGCGTTGGAATGGTCGGCTTGTGCGATTTTTTATGATACAACAATAGCAAAGGATGATAGGCCTCAATCAAATGTATATGCGAACCATCCTGAACTGTGGGATTGATTCCATTCATATCCAGGGCCAACCTGGCTTTTGCCGCAATAAAATCGAATTCAGCTGTAATCGCTGCATAGGCCTTCAGTAATTCTGCATGCATGGAAAGCCTGGCCGTAAGTTCGCGGAGGATCCGAATCACTTCCCTGCTTTCGGCGTGCTCAAGAGAAAAGATCTCATTGTTCAGTCCGATTGTTTCCTCCGGTTCTACAAATGCAGTTTTCCGGCTATCACTTTCCCCATGAAGAATGCCTTTTACCTGGCGTTTATTTTCCGCAAAAAGAGCCAGCACACGACGGCCATTTAGAAAAGCTTCTTCCGTTTCGGCAACATACCCGGCCTTACTCAGTTTAGAAAGGATGCGGTCGAATAACCGCCTCAGTTCATTCCGCTTACGAAAAAGAGACATCCGGATATCAGCAAGTTCAGCTGAAGCATGGTCACGAACCTGCCCGTTTTCTTCCAGTATTTCATCTATAAAAGAAATGATCTGCTTTT
>PLEB01000404.1:5015-8469 GCA_003136915.1 Chitinophagaceae bacterium | reverse complement strand
GAGTGATGAACTTCCGGTGCAAAAACCCAAGGTAACCAACACTCATAACTCATAACCCATAACTCATCAAACATCACCCATAACTCATAACAACCAAATGGCATTAGACAAATTCGGAATTGCAAAAAGAATTTCCCGCGAACTGCGTGATGGCATGTATGTGAACCTGGGCATTGGCATTCCGACCCTGGTGGCGAATTATATTCCGGAAGGCATGAGCATCATGATCCAGTCGGAGAATGGCATGCTCGGCATGGGTCCATATCCCCTGGAAAGCGAACTGGATCCTGACCTTGTCAATGCCGGGAAGGAAACAGTTACTCTGGTGCCTGGCGGAGCATTTTTCGACAGTGCCGAAAGTTTCGGCATGATACGCGCAGGAAAAGTTGACGTGACTGTACTGGGCGCCATGGAGGTATCGGAAAAAGGAGATATCGCCAATTGGAAAATACACGGTAAAATGGTTAAAGGCATGGGCGGCGCCATGGACCTGGTTTCCAGCGCCAGGAATATCATCGTTGCCATGCAACATACAAACCCAAAAGGAGAATCCAAATTGCTTAAAGAGTGCAGCCTTCCGCTTACCGGCGTACGCTGTGTAAAGAAAATCATCACGGATCTTGCCGTAATGGATGTAACCGAAGAAGGATTTTTGCTCCTCGAGCGCGCTCCCGGCGTAACCGTGGAAGAAATAAAATCCAAAACTGCCGGCACGCTTATCGTGAAAGGCGAGATCCCGGAAATGTAAGGGCATATGCAGCTACCCTTCTCGGGATAAGTAGTGCCAAGTTTTCTTTGATTATGAATGGCAAGCAGAGACCGGATATTTATTTTATCAAGGCTATTCACGACAAATTAAAAATTGATGCCAACCTGATCCTTGATATTGTGTAATCACATCGTCCATTAAAATATTTGTATGAAGAAGATTTTTTACGCACTTCTGCTTGCCTGGTTTGTTCAAATCAATTCTTCGCAGTCCCAGGTCATTACTATTGACAGCCTGACCTACATGTTAAAAAATACAAAGCATGACACTACACGAAGCTTAATACTGGCAAGGCTTTGTCAGGCATACAGCCTTTCCAACCCAGACACTGCATTGCGACTTGCGCAGCAGGGTTTGGCCCTGGCAAAATCAATCGGGTTTGCCCATGGGGAAGCGGCTTGTCTATCAGTAATGGCGGCCACATTTTCTCAAACTGGTAATGACGCCAAGGCATTGGAGTTAGATCTCCAGGCACTCAAAAAGGCCGAACTTACCAATGACTGGGAAATGCATTATGATGTTCTTACCGATATCGCATTGGCTTATTGGGACCAGCACGATTATAAAAGAGCACTTGATTATGAAATACGGTCGAAAGATGTTGCATTCATGAGGCCTGATAGTTCTTCGCCTGTGAGTTCCTTAATCGGCCTTGGAGAAATTTATGAAAAATTGAACCGGTTAGACTCAGCAAGGTTTTACGCTGAGCAGGGCTATGACGTTGCTGTAAATCAAAAAGATACGGTTAATATTGGAGGGGCATTAAATGTTCTTGGAAATACCTATTCAAAAATGCAAGAACCCGCAATTGCTATGGATAATTATAGATTGGGAATTTCTTATTCTGAAAAAGCAAATGACTATTCTACCATTTGCGAATCCTCACTCGCTATGGCCAGGTTGTTTCAGCAACAAGGGTATAATGATTCCTGCCTGCACTATGCAAAAATTTCATTTGCCATCGCAAAGCAGGAACACATTTCACAGGATCTTTTGAATACCTGTAATTTTTTAGCAGAGTATTATAAACATATTCATGAGGTTGACAGTGCTTATGTTTATTTATCCTCAATGATTGCAGTTAAGGACTCCATATTCAGTCAGGAAAAAACGCGGCAGATCCAAAGCCTTAGTTTTGATGAAGCCATGCGCCAGCAGGAAATTGCAACAAACAAAGCTGCAGAAAATCTGGAGCACAAAAACAATCTTCAGGTTTTGGGCATTACAGCTGGTATCATTATTTTAATTAGCCTCTTCTTTGTGCTTAGCCAAAGTTTCATTGTGCATGAAAAATGGATAAAGCTTTTGGGTATCATCGGTTTGCTTGTCGTGTTTGAATATTTATACATTTTTATTGACCCTTATGTTATAAAAATCACGAACGAATCTCCTTTGTGGATGCTGCTTGTGCTGGTATTGATTGCAGTTCTGCTGGAGCCGGTCCATACCCGGATTGAATACTGGATCACGCATAAAATGATTGCGAAGAACAAACGACTAAGGCTAGCAGCAGCAAAAAGAACTGTAGCAAGGCTGGAAGCTGAAGGCAACTAAGAAAGCGCATTGTCTATTTCGCCACTTTCACAACAACCGTATCCGCCGCTATAAATGAAACGGTATACCCTCCGGAATCGAGTTGGGTTTTAGGAAAATTGCTTGCAAGCATTGGCCAGTCCTTCACTTCAACGCCGGTCTGGTATAAATATAAATGCTTCAGCAGTTTTAAGTTTTTTAATGAAAGAACCCCTTGCGCAGTCACAGCGGTGCCCACCAGGTTAAGCGATTGGAGTTTGTGGAGGGATTGCAATGAGGGCAGGCCCTTGTCACTGATGCGCGTTCTATCCAACTGCAATTGGGTAAGTTCCCTGCACTGACCGATAAAGGACAAGGATGAATCTCCGATTTTCGTATTTCCCAATTTCAGCCAGACAAGTTGTTTTTTCAATGGAACCAGCAGGGCCAGGTCCTTGTCCTGGATCGAAAAGCTGTTGATAAAATCGGCCAGCAGGTAATGACTATTTTGCGCAACCGGGATCACTTCTACGCCTTTATCTTTTAGAGCGTTTATGTTTTTGATATCAGCTTCTTCAACAGGCGAGGACGGCACGAGAGAATCCACATGGTTACTGCTGCTCTCCAGGGCCAGCAGGTAAATCCTGATCTTTGGTGGCTGTTCAAATTCTCTTACTTTTTTATGAAAGTCCGCGCCCTGCGAGATCCACCAGTTGATCAGGGCAATCTGGGATTCTTTTAGTGATGGTTTTCCCTTGGGCATATGGTGCTCATCATCTGTGGGAAGAACGATGCGTTTCATCAATTCACTTTCTGCAGACTTGAACGGGATTAGTACAGGCCCGTCTTTTCCTCCTTTCATGATCCAGGTGGAATCATCCATCCGCAGCTTTCCTTTTTGCCGGCGGGAACCATGGCAGCTGTAGCAATCCTTCTGAAATAAGGGTTGAATTACATCGGCATAGGCACGGGCTTCCTCAACATGAATGATCGGGGCATGCGCTTTATATGTTGTTCCTGAATCCGATTTAAACGCTGAGCTGATATAATCGGAACCATGTGTTAGCGATCCGCCCAAATGACCGGTTACCATAATTAATATCAGCAGGCCAACAGAAAGACCATTATACCAATTGTCAGTTTTCTGCATTAGGATCTTTCTGAAAATCAGGG
>PLEB01000404.1:0-4970 GCA_003136915.1 Chitinophagaceae bacterium | reverse complement strand
AGCAGGATACCAATGGGCAAATGAACCAGCGCAGGATGAAGCCGGCCAAGAATTTCAGTAACAGATAGGATCACGATTGATTTTTAACGTTGATCAGGAAAGATACCGCCTGCGCAAGGCTTGCATGATGTGAACATTAATGGCCCATTGATCACCCAGGGGTTGCCGCGTGTATGGAAGCGCCGGCATATAATCCGGGGGACCGAATTCTGTTAATATCGTGAGCCTGTCGCCATTTTTCTTTTTCTGTTCCACAACCCTGTCCCACCAGCCAAAATGCGCCTTCACACAGGCATCCCATTCGGGCGCCCTCGGATCATTAACCTGCGGACCTTCCGGGTGACCGATCCGCGCATGGATATGATCTACCCTGTCTAATGTCATTCCAACGGTTTCCTGCTGATCATCGAGCAGGCTTTCATGTACGTTGCACCAGTGCGAGATATCGAGCGTTACCCGCAGCTCCGGATTTTTTTCGATGAATTGTCTTGCTATTGGCGCAGCAAACAGCATTCTCGAACGATGTGTTTCATGGCAGATGCGGATTCCAGTTTTCTTTGCCAGTTCCGTTGTATGATCAATGAAGGCCTGGTTCTCTTCATGGCTGAAGTGATCCCTACCGGAATGACAGTTGATATAAAGTGGCTTTTGAAAAGTATTATTGGCCGCTGCGTCAATCATATTCTTAAATGTAGTGAGATGCTGTTGCCAGTTGCTTTCGCTTCCTGCAACCAGAAAGCCGACGCCGAGCTGGTATTTTTTTAAAGCGGCGGAAAGATCATCCTGATTTGCTTTTTCCATTGGCCACCAGATTTCAATGGCATCGTATCCGTCTTTTTTTGCTTTGGCGCAATAACTGTCAATGCTTCCCTGATAACCCCAATTGGTAGCCAGGATGATCAGTTCAAAACTTTTGTTCATGAGCGGTTGCTTTTTAGGTAATTCTGCAAATGTATCCAGGGATGCCAGCAATAGGGCCGTTGTAGCAGAGGAGCTGGTTTTTAAAAAATTTCTACGGTTGAATTTCATATTTAAGCAATGATGTCGTCAATCACTGTTCCGCTTACGTCGGTTAACCTGCAGGGTCTTCCCTGGTATTCATAAGTGAATTTGATATGATCAAATCCCAGCTGATTAAGTATTGTGGCCTGAACATCGAAGGGCGTTGCCTTGCCGCTGATGGCACTGTATCCGATTTCATCCGTTTCACCATAGGTATAGCCTTTCTTTATTCCGCCGCCCGCCATCCAGATGGTGAACGCATCCACATGATGGTCCCTTCCCTTGAATGGATTTTGTTTACCCTCCCGGTTTTCCATCATGGGCGTTCTTCCAAATTCACCTCCCCAAACCACCAGGGTTTCTTCCATCAATCCTCTTTGTTTGAGATCGAGCAACAGAGCCGTTACTGCTTTGTCGGTCTGCCTGCATTTATTTATCATACCGATATCCAGCGCAGTGTCCGGGTCAGTACCGTGCGAATCCCAACCCCAATCGAATAGCTGAACAAAACGAACGCCTTTTTCCACCAGCTTTCTGGCCAGCAAAGCATTATTGGCAAAGCAGGCCACGTTCGGCTTGGTTCCATACATCTCGTGAATGTATTCAGGTTCATCATTTATATTCATCGTATCCGGAACGGATATTTGCATCCGGTAGGCCAGTTCATATTGCGAGATCCTGGACATGATTTCAGGATCCTGATATTCTTTATATTCCTGTTCGTTTACAGAATTAATAGCGTCAATGGATGCTTTGCGCAGATCCCTGTCCATCCCCTCCGGATCCTTGATAAATAATACGGGGTCGCCTTCGCTGCGACATTGAACGCCCTGGTACACGGATGGAAGAAACCCACTCCCCCAGACACTTTTGCCTGCATCAGGAAAATGACCGCCGGAAGTCAGCACCACAAAACCCGGAAGGTTCTGGTTTTCGCTGCCCAAACCATAGGTGGCCCAGGCTCCGATACTCGGCCTCCCTAATCTGGGCGTTCCGGTATGGACCAATAACTGCGCAGGCGCGTGATTAAACTGGTCCGTAGTGACAGCTTTTAAAAAACAAACCTCATCGGCGACGGTGGCAAAATGCGGCAGGTAATCGCTAACCCAGGCACCGCTTTGTCCCCGTTGCTCAAACCTCGCCTGCGGTCCCAACATTTTTGGAATGCCCTGTATAAATGCAAACCGTTTTCCTTTCAGGAGCGATGGCGGGCAGTCATTCCCGTTCAACTTCATCAAATCAGGTTTGTAATCGAACAATTCCAATTGTGAAGGCGCACCGGCCATGTGCAGATAAATAACGCTTTTTGCTTTGCCCGGAAACATGGGCAGCTTCGGCGCCAGAGGATGCGCGGGATCGAAAACGATTCCTGAATTAAATCCCGAAGCACCGGTGCCGCAGGATGTAAGGAAAGAACCCAGTGCCAACGCGCCCATGCCCATGGCACTTTCCTTCAGAAAATGACGGCGAGTTAAATGCCGTATAATGCGCTCGTTGGCTTCTTTGATCAACCGCGGATTATTCAAATCTTTTTGCGTCATATTCAGGATTCAAATCAGTGAACGAAATTAATTCTTAGTCAACACTTCATCCAGATTAAGCAAGGCACTGGCAACAACTACCCATGCCGCTTCTTCAGGATTGTTATGGTAATCCGCCATTCCGATAATCTCACAGGTCTTATCAGGATCATTCTTATATCGCTGATAAGCGGTTTCATATAAATTCTTCAGGGCCTGCATTTTTTGTGTAGTGACCGGCTTCAGCATCGCCAGCTCGTATCCGGTATTTATGACCTGCGCTTCGTTCTTTTTATCTGCGGATTCTTTCAGCATGCGAAAAGCCAGGTGACGAGAGGCTTCCAGGTAAACCGAATCATCGAGCGTGACGAGCGCCTGCAACGGCGTATTGGTAACGATCCTTCTTGAAGTGCATACTTCCCTGGATGCAACATCGAACGTGATCATAGAGGGATAAGGCGCAGTACGTTTCCAAAAAGTATATAACGCCCGCCTGTACTGATCCTCTCCCTTGCTTTTTTCCCAGTCACTGCTGTTGTAGGGAGAATGCCAGATGCCGGCAGGTTCCCAGGGCATGACCGGAGGGCCAAACATTTTATTACTCAGGAGGCCACTGACAGAAAGTGCCTGGTCCCGCACCTGTTCAGCAGTCAAGCGCACTCGGGATCCTCTCGCATATAATTTATTGTAAGGATCTTTTTTGAGAAGTTCCCTGCTTACTTTGGAATCCTGCCTGTAGGTAGCTGACATCACGATTTCTTTCATCAGCTTCTTTAAGCTCCACCCATCTTCGTTCATGAATTTATATGCGAGATAATCCATCAGTTCCTTATGCGTAGGCGCTGCACCCTGCGTGCCCATGTCTTCCAGGGTTTCCACCAGGCCGACGCCAAAAAGCTGTTCCCACAAACGGTTGACCATGGTCCTTGCCGTTAAGGGATTTTGTTTATCTGTGATCCACATTGCTAAACCCAGCCGGTTACGCGGAGCATTGATTGGAAATGGATTCAGGGAATGAGGTACATCGGGTTCCACTTCCGCGCCTTTGACAAGCCAGTTGCCTCTTTCAAATACATAACTCTTACGATGCATGGAAGCGGGATTTTCCATCATCACGGGCGTGTTGGGAACATCTTCCCTAAGCAGTTGCCAATACATTTTTTCAATCTCTGCATAATCTTTAGCGCCCTTGCCGGGAAATTTTTGTGTAAAATGGAACCAGTCGAATTGCAAACCATCTTTCAGTGGATCTTTTAATGCGGCATTACTGTATTGCATGTACAGATCATGATATCCCGGTACAGCAGGAAAATCAGCATAGGTTATCGTCCAATCCTTTGTTTTTATCGGGTGAATGATCGTGAGAATCTTTCCATTCGCACTGTCCAGCCGGATGGTCCAGATACCACCCGGAAGAAATGCATTGTATTGGTAAACCATTCTGTCCTTTTGATCCAGGCTCACATGGTGCAGCCTGGCGGCTCCATGATTTCTGAATGTAAGGAATTTCGTATCCGCCAGCGAGCTGTTCACGAATTGATCTGCCTGAATTGAATTGATCGAGTTCTGCCAGGTTTTAAGGAACATGAGCTCCTCATCTGCTTTTTCCTGCGTGCTATTTTTCTTGAGCCATTCGTACACTTTTAAAAGCCTGATACTGTCTGCCTCATTGAATTGCCGTAGCAGGGGATAATCTCCGAAAGTATCTTCATCCCTGCTATTGTTGAAGAAGGCCATGAACTTGTAGAAATCATCGTGGTGAAAGGGATCATAAGGATGGCTATGGCATTGCACGCAGGCAAAGGTTGTTCCCATCAGGCCCTGCCAGGTGGTGGTAACCCTGTCAAGCACGGCAGCCGTGCGGAACTCTTCATTGTCGGTCCCGCCTTCGTCATTGGTCATGGTATTGCGGTGATAGCCCGTCGCGATCATTTGTGCATCCGTGTGGTTGGGCAGCAGATCTCCAGCAAGTTGTTCCGTCAGGAAAACATTGTAGGGCTTGTCTTCATTAAACGAACGGATCAGCCAGTCGCGGTACTGCCAGATATTTCTTTTATTGTCCTTTTCATATCCCTTGGTGTCAGCATAACGCGCGATATCGAGCCACATGGAGGTCCACCGTTCACCGAAATGAACGGAGGCCAATAAAGAATCAACCAACTGCCCGTATGCATTCGCATCCGGATTTTGTAAATATTGTTTTGCCAGTGAAGCTGAAGGTGGGAGGCCGGTCAGGTCAAGACTCACCCTTCTGAGTAAAATAGGTTTTTCAGCCTCGGGGGAGGGCTTTAATTTTTCCTCCTTCAGCCTGTCGTAAATGAAATAGTCGATATTATTTTTGGCCCAGGGGATTTTATCTGCCGGTATCCATCCGAAAAAATGTGGCTTTGGTATTGGCACTTCCACGGGTCCGACAGGAACATAGGCCCAATGTTGTCCCCAGTGTGC